>JAWWAN010000140.1:0-7950 GCA_033721675.1 Rhodothermales bacterium
CACTCTGTGCTCCAGCGTCGCGGCGTACTCCCTGAGTTGATGCTCGGCTTCGCGCAGCGTGTGTGTCATGGCGTTGAAGTGCTGCGCGAGCTGGCCTACCTCGTCGTGCGTGGGCACGTGAACGGCCGTGTCGAGATGACCCTTCTCGACCTCCTGGAGGCCGCCGAGGAGGTGAGCCAGGGGGCGCAGCAGGCTGGCGCGGAAGACGAGCGGCAGCGCGAGCAGGCAGAACAGCGTCGCCGCCACGAGCAGGATGAGCAGCTTCCTCCCGAACCGGTGCGCCTCGCGGTAGACGGGCTCCGCGAAGGTCTCCGCGAGCGCCGCGCCCGGCGCGCCGGCCACGCGTTCGCCTGCTTCCAGATCCAGCGCCTGTATCATCGGCGCGTCGCCGCCGGGCGCCAGGCCCCGCCCGGCCAGCCCGCCAGGACCCGCCGCCAGAAGCTGCCCGGCCGGGGTGGCATACGCGAACGTGACGGCGCCCGAGCGGTCCAGCGTGGCACGGAGCGTGTAGCGGGCGCCGGGCGCGCCGCCGACCAGCCCGACCTCGTGCCAGGTGACGTGCGCCTGCTCCGGCGTGCGCTGCACGAAGACGCCGCCCGGCGCGGCCGTGAAGTCGGTGAAGAGGGGGGCAAGCTTGGCGGCTCCGCGCAGCAGATCGGCCGGCACGAAGTTCACCGAACGGGGCCCTTTCACCGAGCCGCCCAGCCCGATGGCGCCGTTCGCACTCACCGACATGGAATCCCAGACGGCGCCGTAGAACGGGAAGGCGAATCCGACGGGGACGGCTACCTCGTCGTCGTCCCCCAGCGGCAGGCGCTCGCCGAGGGGCCGGATCGGGGCCTGGGCCGGGTCGAGCCGGCTGCGCGTGACGGCATAGCCACCCCGGCCGTCCGGCTCGAAGCGCAGCGTGTGCGGGGCCGGCGTGGTGCCTCCGTGTTGCAGCATCAGAGCGACCGGATCGATCAGGAGGGTGCCCACGAGGGCGAGCAGCAGCAGCACCGTCGCCAGCACCGTCCCGACGAGCTTGACCTGCACGGTGGTCGCCTCGGGCGTGTAGGTGACGTACGCCACGTTGATGCTGTAGAGGAAGGCGAAGACGCACGTCACCAGGAGCGGCACCAGGGCATCGTTCGCCAGCCCCACGCCCCACTGCAGGCCCGCCAGAAACATCATCAGGAAGGGGAAGCACATCACGGCCGCGAAGGCACGGCAGGCCCGTGCCGCACGGCCCCTCGGATGCCACAGGTGGGACCACGCTCCCGGCTTCTGGAAGTCGGCTTGCGATTCGAGCGCGAGGCGCTGCGCGTCGCGGGAAAAGCGCACCGTTTTCCGGGCCGCCACCACGATCGTCCACAGCGAGATGAGTACCACGGCCAGGAAGCTGGTGAAGGCGACCAGCCCGCCCGGTTCCACCCCGCGTCCCTCCTGCGCCATCTGCCCGAGGTACAGCGCCACGACGAACAGCAAGATGCCGCCCGTCAGCAGCAGCAGCACGCGCGCCTCCCGGGGGTACGGATTCCCGCGAAAGGCGTAGACGAACTGCTGCAACGCGATGGCAAACGGCGACAGGCCCGCCATCCCGAGGAAATACACCCAGAAGGACATCGTCTCGCCCACACGCATCGGCAGCACCAGGGCCGGCACGTACCAGACCCCGTACGTCAGGATGAACGCGATGCAGAACGCGGCCAGCCAGCGCGCCGCCACCGAACGCCGGTGGCGTAGGATCAGGTAGGCCGCGAAGCTGAGCAGCAACACGGCATAGCACAGGGTGACGACGACGTCGGGTAAGATGTAGAGGTCCACGGCGAGGCGGAGTAGCAGATGCGCGGTGCGTCGGGACGTCAGGCGGACCGGGTGGTCTGCGCCTGAGCCGACACGTTAACGGTCTCTTCGACAACGGTCAACCGGGAGCACGGCGGAGCGTCAGGGCAGCACGGCGCCGGCCGGGTGCTCCGTGACGGTCCGCAGACGCTCCGCGCGGTGGTCTTCCATGGATGCGCGCAGGCCGGCGGTGCCGGCGGCCAGCAACGCGAAGCCGGCCAGAATGAGCAGCATCACGGTGATCTCTCGCAGTCGCGTACGCATCGGGTTGCCTCCATGAGAATCGGGCCACAGCGAAGACCGCACCCGGCGGAAGCCTCGGGCCGGGGCGGCATGCGGCCTCCAGCCTACGGTAGAGGATCCTGCGTGGTCAGGGGGAAAACGGCCGAGATGCAGGGGGGCATCGGCAAGGCCGGTCTCCCTACCCGGATTGTCCGCTCCGCCCCGCATAGTCGGACGGCAGCACCCCATAGACCTGCCGGAAGAGCTGCGAGAAGTGCCGGGCATCCTCATACCCGACGGCATAGGCGATCTCCGAGATGGTGCCGGTACGCCGCTCCAGGAGCTGCGCGGCGCGCTCCATCCGGAGCGTGCGGACGAGGCCGGAGGGCGAGAGGCCCGTGATCTCGCGGATCCTCCGGCGGAGCTGGCGCGGGCTCACGCCCACGGCATCGGCCACGGCCGCGAGGTCGAACGTGCGGTCCCCCATGTGGTCCTCGACGTACGCCTGCACGCGCTGCACGAAGGCGGCATCTGCCGAGGGCACGGCGACGTCCGCAGGCCGCAGCACGACCTCGCCGCTGAACCGTTCGCGCAGGAGCCGGCGCACCCCTACGAGGTTCTCGGCGCGCAGCAGCAGCTCGCTGGCGTTGAACGGCTTGGTCAGGTAGTCGTCGGCGCCGGCGCCGAGCCCCGCCAGCGGATCGGCCTCGCCGGCGCGGGCCGTGAGCAGGATGATGGGAATGTGGTTGAGGGCGGGGTCCTGCTTGAGGAGGCGGCAGAGCGCGTAGCCGTCGAGCCCCGGCATCCGCACGTCGCTGACGACGAGGGCGGGCGGCTGCCGCCGGATCGCGTCGAGCGCCTCCGCGCCGTCGGCGGCCTCCGCCACGCGGTACCGGGTGCCGAGGCGGCGGCGCAGGTAGGCCCGCACGTCCGCGTTGTCGTCCACGACGAGCACGGCCGGGGCCTCGTCTTCGTGCACGGCCGGGTCCCTGGCATCGCCCTCGCCCGGATCGACGACTTCGAGGTAGCGGCCGGCGTCGGGCGCGGCGGGCTCCGTCGCGGCGTCGGCGAGGTCCTCGGGGCGCAGGTGGTCGCGGCCGCGCGGCAGGCGCACGGTGAACGTCGCCCCGAACCCCTCGTCGCTTTCTACCTCGATGGTTCCGCCGTGCAGCGCGGCGAGGTCCTTCGTGAGCGCCAGCCCGATGCCCGTCCCCGTCTCGGCGTGCTCGCCGGCGCGGTAGAAGCGGTCGAAGAGGTGCGGCAGCACCGCCGCGGGGAGGCCGGGGCCGTTGTCGCGCACGGAGATCGTCGCCGCGTCGTCGTCGGCCTCCAGCCGCACCCGCACCGCGCCGCCCTCGGGCGTGTACTTGAGCGCGTTCGAGAGCAGGTTGCCGACGATCTTCTCCAGCTTGTCCGGCTCGAAGTAGAGGGGCACGGGCGCCTCCGGCCCGTCGTAGCGGAGCGTGATCCGGCGGCGCTCGGCGGCCGGCGCGAAGGAGAGCACGAGGTCGTCGAGGAAGGCGTCGGCGTCGTGACGGGCGGCGCGGAGCGTCATCCGGCCCGCCTCGATCTTCGCGAGGTCGAGGAGCTGGTCGATGAGGCGGGCCAGGCGCCGGGCGTGGCGGTGCATGGCTTCGAGGTCGGCCCGGTCCAGCGCGGTGCCATCGTGCAGGGCATCCTGGAGCGGGCCGAGGATGAGCGTCAGCGGCGTGCGGAACTCGTGCGAGAGATCCGCGAAGAACCGGGCCTTGAGCGCGTCGAGCTGGCGGGCTGCGTCGAGGGCGCGCTGGGACTGCACGGCGGCCCGGCTGCGCTCGACCTCGGCCCACGTCTTGCGGATCGTGGCCGCCAGGTCGTCGAGCGCGAGGGGCTTGGTGACGAAGTCGTAGGCCCCCCGGTTCATCGCCGTGCGGATGTTGGCGAGATCGCCGTAGGCCGAGACGATGACGACGCGCAGGGGCCGTTCGAGGGCGTTGATGCGGTCGAGGAGGGCCAGCCCGTCCAGGCGCGGCATGTTGCTGTCGGTCAGGACGAGGTCCACCTCGGGGTGGGCCGCCAGCCGCTCCAGCGCCTCGACGCCGTCGCGGGCGAAGAGGAACGCATAGGTGCCGTCCCGGATGGCCTTCCGGAACGCCTGCCGGAGGAGGGCTTCGACGTCCGGCTCGTCATCGACGACCAGGATGGTGACCGGCATAACCCCGGGGCGGGTGCGTGAGCGGAGGGAGCGCCTCGGGACCCAGCATACAGAAAAGTACCGGATGTTTGCCACCCCCGCCCCGGACTGACGCAGGGGTGTCGCAACCCGGGCGTATCCTGGCCTGTTCTACTCGCGCACCCGCCGCCAGCCTACCTCCGTCCTCATGGCCGACACGCCGTTCCGTCTCGTCTCCGACTTCGAGCCCACCGGCGACCAGCCCCGCGCCATCCGCGAGCTCACCGAGGGGCTGGAGCGCGGCGACCCCTACCAGACCCTCCTCGGGGCGACGGGCACCGGTAAGAGTATCGGCTATCACGACCCGGTCTTCGTCGTCGAGCGGCGCGGCGACGAGCTGATCCCGCAGGTTCGGCCTGTCGGCCCGCTGGTGGATGCTGCGTTTGCAGAGGCACGGCGGGAAAACGGCGACGTGGTTGCCTTGGAGGACGGCCGGTTTCAGACACTGGCCTTCGACCCGGAGACCGGCGGTGCCCGGCTCGCCCCCATTTCGGCGTTCTCGCGCCACGCCGCCCCGCAGCAGATGTACCGTCTCCGAACGGCTTGCGGCCGGGAGGTTTCGCTCACGGGCGACCATAATCTGTGGGTGCTGCGCGACGGACGGCTGACGCTCATCGAGACCGCCGATGCCCGTCCTACCGATTACCTCCCCATCCCGGAGCACCTGCCCGCCTGCGGTGAGGCCACCACGCTGGACGTGCTGGAGGTGCTGGCTGATACCCGCTTATTCGTGAACGCGAAGGCGCCTGTGATGGCCTTCGCAGAAGCCCGGGGGGTGAGCGCCGTAGCGGGCCCTCTGCGCGCGGCAGGGGTGAGCAATCCGTACGCCAAGCTGTTTGCTCTGCGCCACCCGAGCCCGTCGCAGGGCGGTATCCGAATCTCCGCATTCCGTCACTTGCTGGCCTCCACCGAAGCCCTCGGTGGGCATTGGCAACCCGACCGGGCCTCCCTCGGGGGAAGCGGCAATCCGGTGGCCGCGCGGCTCGACCTCTTGCCTGGCCTGCTGCGGCTGATTGGGTATTACGTCGCCGAAGGGTGTCACGCGCCGGGCTACCTCGTCCTGGCTAACCGCGATGCGACGGTTCGCCGCGACATCGAGGCGGCGCTGGATGAACTCGACCTGACGTTCAGCGTGCGTCCGAGTTCTGACTATCAGATCTCCTCTGCCTCATTCGCGGCGTTGCTGCGTCGTTTGTGCGGAGGGAAGGCTCGCAGTAAGCGCCTGCCTTCCTTCTGGCCCGGCCTCTCCGACGACGCCCTCGGCCACCTGTTGCGCGCCTACTTCGACGGCGACGGCACCGTGGGCCGTGCCAGCGAGGTCAGCGCCACGACGGCCAGCGCCCGGCTGGCATCGGACCTGACGTATGCGTTGCTGCGCTTCGGTATCTGGGCACGCATCCGGCGCAAGTGGAAGCGCGCCACGAATGCGAACCACGCTGGCGACTGGTACTATCAGGTCTCGATCTCCGGCCAGGATAACCTGGCTCGGTTCCGGGACGCCATCGGGTTTTCCATCCCGCGCAAGCGAGCCGCGCTGGAGCGGCAGTGCGCCCGGCGCGGCAACTCAAATGTGGACGTCGTGCCGATCTGCGGCGCCGAGCTGCGCCAGCTGCGCCGGGCCGCAGGCCTCTCCGCCAAAACATTGGGAGCCCGGGCCGGCGTCTCGAGGAGTGCCGTGCAGTGCTACGAGCTGGAGCAGCGACGCCCGACGCGCGCCGTGCTGCGCCGGCTGCTCGACGCCCTCCATCAGGCTGCCCCCGAGGCGCCCGCCGGCTGGCGCGAGGCGTGGCGTCGGCTCTCTGGCCTCTGCTCCGTGCGCTGGACGCCCATCGCCCGCGTCGAGCCGATCGAGTACGAACATCCCTATGTGTACGACTTCACCGTGCCTGGCCCCGAGACGTTTTTGGCGGGCACGGGCGGGCTGTTCGTGCACAACACGTTCGCCGTCTCGAACGTCATCGCCCAGACCGGCAAGCCGACGCTGGTGATGAGCCACAACAAGACGCTCGCCGCCCAGCTCTACGCCGAGTTCCGGCAGTTCTTCCCGGACAACGCCGTCGAGTTCTTCATCTCGTACTACGACTACTACCAGCCCGAGGCCTACATCGTCACGTCAGACACGTACATCGAGAAAGACATGGCGATCAACGACCGCATCGACCGGCTCCGGCTGCGGGCCACGAGCGCGCTCGTCTCGGGCCGCAAGGACGTCATCGTGGTCGCCTCGGTCTCGTGCATCTACGGGCTCGGCTCGCCCGAGGAGTACAAGAGCCAGATCGTACAGCTCAAGGCCGGCCAGCAGGTCGAGCGCAACGAGCTGCTGCGCCAGTTCATCGCCATCTACTACGCCCGCAACGACGTCGAATTCACGCCCGGCACGTTCCGCGTGCGCGGCGACGTCGTCGATCTCTTCCCCGCCTACCTCGAAGACCACGCCTACCGCATCGCGTTCTGGGGGGACGAGATCGACCGCATGGCCGTCATCGACCCGCTCACCGGCAAGGAGGTCCGCCCGCTCGACTTCGTGACGATCTACCCCGCCAAGATCTTCGTCACCTCGTCGGATCAGCTGGAGCGGGCCGTGGGCTCCATCCAGGAGGAGCTGCGGTGGCGGCTGGCCGTCCTGCGCGAGGAGGGCAAGATGCTGGAGGCCCAGCGGCTGGAGCAGCGGACCCTCTTCGACATCGAGATGATGAAGGAGGTGGGCTACTGCTCCGGCATCGAGAACTACAGCCGCCACCTCTCCGGCCGCCCCCCCGGCGAGCGGCCCTACTGCCTCTTCGACTATTTCCCCGACGACTACCTGCTCGTCGTGGACGAGAGCCACGTCACGATCCCGCAGGTGCGGGCGATGTACAACGGGGACCGGGCGCGCAAGCTGACGCTCGTCGAGCACGGCTTCCGCCTCCCCTCCGCCCTCGATAACCGCCCCATGACGTTCGAGGAGTACGAGAACCAGCACGACCAGGTCATCTTCGTCAGCGCCACGCCGGGCGACTACGAGATGGAGAAGACCGGCGGCGTCTTCGTCGAGCAGATCATCCGCCCCACCGGCATCCCGGACCCCGAGGTGGAGGTCCGCCCCACCGACGGCCAGATCGACGACCTGCTCGAAGCGATCCGCCTCGTCATCGGGCGCGGCGAGCGCGTGCTCGTCACCACCCTCACCAAACGCATGGCCGAAGACCTGGCCGACTACCTCGACTCCTTCGGCGTCGGCGTGCGCTACCTCCACTCGGACATCGACGCCCTCGCTCGCGTCGATCTGCTGCGCGACCTCCGGCTGGGCGAGTACGACGTGCTCGTGGGCGTCAACCTGCTGCGCGAGGGGCTGGACCTCCCCGAGGTCTCGCTCGTCGCCATCCTCGACGCCGACAAGGAGGGCTTCCTCCGGTCGGACCGCTCGCTCATCCAGACCGCCGGGCGGGCCGCCCGGAATGCGAACTCGAAGATCGTGATGTACGCGGACACAGTCACCGGCTCGATGCAGCGGATGATGGACGAGACGAACCGCCGGCGCGCCATCCAGCTGGCCTACAACGCCGAGCACGGCATCACCCCGACGACGGTCTACAAGAGCCGCGAGCAGATCATGCAGGGGACCGTCATCGCCGAGGAGAAGCGGACCGACCGCGAGGCCGCCTCGCGCCACCGCTACGGCCAGGAAGACCGCCCGGCCGCCCTCGTCGCCG
>JAWWAN010000141.1:0-7914 GCA_033721675.1 Rhodothermales bacterium
GACAGGAGGGGTAAACGAGGAATGACGCAGCGTTTGCCCGGAGCGCACCGGTGGGTCTATCTCCCCAGTCCAGTTCCCTCGGCTCCACTCGAGACGAGCCTTCGCACGGAGGGGGACTTGTTCGATGCAAACACGCAAGGGGGTGACGGGAGCGGAGATCAGGGCGGCGGTAAGGGGGACCCTGCGAGGAGGGTGGGATGCGCGCCTTCGCCGGCCTCCGCCTCGATCTGCGCGAGAAACTGCTCCGCCTCGGCCGGTCTGCGCAGCACCACCACGTGCAGATGGGCATATGCCGCGCTGGAGAGGAGTGCCGGGTATTCGCGGCGGCGGCGGCGGAACGTCCGGAGCACCCAGAGGGGGATGCCGTCCCAGTGCAGAAAGGCGTTGCGGAAGGTCTCGCGGTTGCCGCCGTGCACCACCTCGCGACGGACGACGCGCCGCGTCGTCCGGAGGAGCGCCCGCGCCATCACGCGCGGGAACGCGAAGTCGAGCCAGATCGCGGTCGTGGCCCGGGGCCAGACCACATCCCGCGCCTTGCTGTAGTTGCCATCGACGATCCACCGCTCGCCGGCCGTCGCCTCGGCCACGAGGGCCCGGAAGGCCTCGCGGGGGCGGCCCTCCCAGCCGGGCAGCCAGTACAGCGCGTCGAGCTCGACGTGAGGCACGCCGATCCGGCGCGCGAGCCGGCGCGCGAACGTCGTCTTGCCCGCGCAGCTCGATCCGATGACGACGATGCGCTCCATGGCAGCCTGAACGGCGAGACGCCGGCCCCTTCGAAAAGGAACCGGCGTCTCGGGTAGTAGCGGGGGCGGGATTCGAACCCGCGACCTTCGGGTTATGAGCCCGATGAGCTACCAGCTGCTCCACCCCGCGGTGTAGGACTGGTCATGATACGGGTTTTCCTACCCAATAGCAACCGCCCGGATCCGGCTTTCTGGTTGAAGCTTCGTTGAAGCCACGCAGACGAGGCGGCAGGCCTGTTTATCGCTTTGTTATGTTCTTGTACCGGGCCGCCCGGCAGACGGGTCGTTTCCTCGTCACGCCGTAAGTTTGCAGGCACCCGCCGCCCCTCCTTCTCGTGTAGACGAATCGCCTCTCGATGGCTACGGTTCACCCGTTCCACGCCCTCCGCCCCGTCCCCGAAAAAGCCGAGCGGGTCGCCTGCGTCCCCTATGACGTCATCAGCACCGCTGAGGCGCGCGCCCTCGCCCAGGGCAACCCGGACAGCTTCCTCCACGTCATCCGCCCGGAGATCGACCTGCCGGAAGGCACCGACGAACACGCCTCGGCCGTCTATCAGAAAGGCGCCGAGAACCTGCGCGACTACGCCGAGAGCGCAGTCAGCATCCAGGAATCCACGCCGGCGCTCTACGTCTACCGCCTCGTCATGGACGGCCGGGCGCAGACCGGCGTCTTCGGCTGCGTGGCCGTCGCCGAGTACGACGACGGCACGATCCTCAAGCACGAGAAGACGCGGCCGGACAAGGAGACCGACCGCACGAAACATATCCTCGCCCAGCGCGCCCATGCCGAGCCGGTGATGCTCACCTACCGCGACCACGACGGCGTCGACGCGCTCGTCGACGCCGCGATGCAGCACCCGGCGCTCTACGACTTCACCGCGCCGGACGGCGTCCGCCACACGATCTGGAAAGCCCCGGATCCGTCCGCGCTGGTGGCGGCCTTCGTGGGCGTGGATGCGCTCTACGTGGCGGACGGACACCACCGCTGCAAGGCCGCCAGCCGCGCCTGGCACGACCTCGTGGAGAGCGGCCTGGACGAAGGGATGCCCGAGGCGGCCTTCTTCCCCGCCGTCCTCTTCCCGATGGGCCAGATGAAGATCCTCGCCTACAACCGGGTCGTCCGCCGCCTCCCCGTGCCGCGGGACGCCTTCCTGGACGCCCTGCGCGGCCGCCTCCCGGTGCGCGACGGCGTGGGACCGGTGCCGCCCGAGCCCGGCACGGTCCACGTCTACCTCGGCGGCGGCACGTGGCACGCCGTCCCTCTCCCCGAGAGCACGCGCGACGGCGCGGCCGACCGCCTGGACGTGGCCCGGCTGGGCGAGCACCTCCTCGAACCCCTGCTCGGCATCACCGACCCCCGGCGCGACAAGAACATCGGCTTCGTCGGCGGCATCCGGGGCACGGAGGCGCTGGAGCAGCAGGTGGACGCCGGCGAGGCCGCCCTGGCGATCTCGATGTACCCGACCGCCATCGAGGAGCTGGTGGACGTCTCGGACGCCGGCCAGCTCATGCCACCCAAGTCCACCTGGTTCGAACCCAAGCTCCGCAGCGGCCTGCTCGTGCATCTGTTCGATTGAGCGTTCCGGTGGATCCGTTCGCTGCCCGGCAGGAGGATTGAAACCCCTGAATCCCAAACTTCGAGGACCCCGATAGCCCGTATGAAAATCCTGATCGCCGATACCCTCGCCGACGTCGGAGCGCGTGCGCTCACCGAGGCCGGGCACGACGTGGTGCCGTTGCCCAAGGCCAGCGGCGACGCGCTCACCGAGGCCCTCCGCACCGAGCGGCCGAACGTGCTCGTGGTGCGCTCGACGAAGGTGACGGCGGAGATGATGGACGCCGCGCCGAGCCTGGAGCTGATCGTCCGCGCCGGCGCCGGCTACGACACCATCGACGTCGAGGGCGCCTCGGCGCGCGGCATCTTCGTGGCCAACTGCCCGGGCAAGAATGCGACGGCCGTGGCCGAGCTGGCCGTCGGGCTCTTGCTGGCCCTCGACCGCCGCCTGCCCGAGAACGTCCTCGACGCCCGCGAGGGGCGGTGGAACAAGGCCGCCTACGCGAAGGCCGACGGCCTCAAGGGGCGGACGCTCGGCGTGGTCGGGACGGGCAGCATCGGGCAGGAGGTCATCGTCCGCGCGCTCGCCCTGGAGATGCGCGTCGCCGCGTGGAGCCGCTCGCTCACCCCCGCCCTCGCCCGCGCCCTCGGCGTGGACCGCATGGAGACGCCGCTCGACGTCGCGCGCGAGGCCGACGCCGTGACGCTCCACGTGGCCTCGACGCCGGAGACCCGCCACCTCGCCGGCCGCGCCTTCTTCGAGGCGATGAAGCCGGGTGCGCTCTTCATCAACACCACGCGCGGCGCCGTCGTGGACGAGGATGCCCTCCGCTGGGCGCTCGACGAGAAGGGCCTCCGCGCCGCACTCGACGTCTTCGAAAACGAGCCGGCCTACAAGGAAGGCGCGCTCGACGCCGACCTCGCCCGGCACCCGAACGTCTACCTGACCCACCACATCGGCGCCTCGACGCAGCAGGCGCAGGACGCCACCGCCGAGGAGGCCGCCCGGGTGATCCTCGACTATGACGCCTCGGGCCACGTGCCCAACTGCGTCAACCTCGCCGACCGCTCGCCCGCCACCCACCTGCTCACCGTCCGCCACCGCGACCGCGTGGGCGTGCTCGCGGCCGTCCTCGACGAGGTCCGCAAGGCGCGCTGGAACGTGCAGGAGATGGAAAACCTGATCTTCGCGGGCGCGCAGGCCGCCGTCGCCCACATCCGCTTCGACGGCGACGCCGACGACGGCGTCGTCCGCCGCATCGAAGCCCTGGACGACGTCCTCGCCGTCTCCCTCATCGCACTCTGAACCGCTGGCGTTCGGGGGTCGATTCGGGTTAACCCCCGCCGGAGCCCCCGCACCCTGAAACACCAAATCCTGACCCGCCATGATGCAGCCCGTAGAGTACCAGGACGCCCACGAGGACGCCGCCGCCGGGCGGCTCTACAACTTCAGCGCCGGGCCGGGGACGCTGCCCACCGAGGTGATGCTGGAGGTGAAGGAGGAGCTGCCCGTCTACCAGGACGTCGGCGCCTCCATCATGGAGATCAGCCACCGCTCGCCCGCCTACGACGCCGTGGAGGAGGGCGCCCGCGAGCGGCTGCGCCGCCTGCTGCCCGGCCTCGCCGACGGCTGGCACATCCTCTTCCTCCAGGGCGGCGCCTCCATGCAGTTCCACCAGGTGCCGCTCAACTTCCTCCACGGCGAAGCCTCGGCGGACTACCTGATCACCGGCGCGTGGTCCCAGAAAGCCGTCAAGGAAGCCAAGCTGCTCGGCACGGCGCGCGAGGCTGCCAGCAGCGCCGACGAGAACTTCTCCTACATCCCCGACGCCGACGGGTGGGACCTCGACCCCGGCGCGGCCTACCTCCACTACACCTCGAACAATACGATCTTCGGCACCCAGTTCCAGCACGAGCCGGACGCCGACGCGCCGCTCGTCTGCGACGCCTCCAGCGACTTCCTGAGCCGCCCCATCGACCTGGACCGCTACGGGCTCATCTACGCGGGCGCCCAGAAGAACATCGGCCCGGCGGGCGTCACCGTCGTGCTCGTCCACGACGACTTCCTCCAGCGCCGCCGCCAGCCGCTCCCGACGATGCTGGACTACGGCACGCACGCGGCCAAGCGCTTCAACACGCCGCCCGTCTTCGCCATCTACATCGTCGAGAAGGTGCTGAAGTGGCTGGAGGGCCAGGGCGGCGTCGAGGGCATCCAGGCCGTCAACACGCGCAAGGCGGGCCGGCTCTACGACCGCATCGACCGCACGGACTTCTACCGGGGGACGGCGCGCGCGGACTCGCGCTCCGCGATGAACGTCACGTTCCGCCTGCCGAGCGAGGCGCTGGAGCAGCGGTTCATCGCCGAGGCCAAGCAGGAAGGGCTGCTCGCGCTCAAGGGGCACCGGTCCGTGGGCGGCATCCGGGCGTCCATCTACAACGCCTGCCCGCCGGAGGCCGTGGAGGCGCTCGTCGGCTTCATGGACGCCTTCGAGGACGCCCACGGATGAGGGGGCTGCGGGCACGCGGGCGGCGGTTGCATCCCTCCGCCTTTGGCCGTATATAAAGGCCGCGTGAAGAACCCTCTCCTCCCCGCTCGAAGCGTATGGCCTTCACCGTCGGAGTTCCGAAAGAAACCGCGCCGGGCGAACGGCGCGTGGCGATCGTGCCGGAGGTCGCGGCGCGGCTCGTGAAGGACGGCCTCGCGGTGGCCGTCGAGGCCGGCGCCGGCGCCGAGGCCTTCCATCCGGACGACGCCTACCGCGAGGCCGGCGCCCGCCTCGTCAGCACGGCCGACGCCTGGGCCGCCGACCTCGTCGCCAAGGTCCAGCCCCCGTCCGACGCCGAGATCGCGCACCTCCCCGGCGGCAACGCCCTGATCGGCTTCCTTGCCCCGCTCGACGAGCCGGCGATCGCCGAGAAGCTGGCGGCGCGGAATGTGACGGCCCTGGCGATGGAGCTGGTGCCCCGCATCTCGCGCGCGCAGAAGATGGACGCGCTCTCGGCGATGGCCTCGCTGGCCGGCTACAAGGCCGTGCTGGTGGCCGCCAACCGGCTGCCCAAGTTCTTCCCCCTCCTGACCACGGCCGCCGGCACCATCCGCCCGGCCAACGCGCTCGTCCTGGGGGCCGGCGTGGCGGGCCTGCAGGCCATCGCCACGGCCCGCCGGCTGGGCGCCCGCGTGTCGGCCTACGACATCCGCGACGTCGTCCGCGAGGAAGTCCAGAGCCTGGGCGCCCAGTTCGTCGAGCTGGAGCTGGACATCGCCGGGATGCAGGACGAGGGCGGCTACGCGAAGGCGCTGATGGCCGAGAAGGCGAAGCAGCAGACACAGCTCCTGGTGCCCCACATCGCGAAGGCAGACGTGGTGATCACCACCGCGCTCATCCCGGGCCGGCCGGCACCGCTGCTCATCACCGAGGAGGCCGTCGCGGGGATGGCGCCGGGGTCGGTCGTCATCGATCTGGCCGCGCCCAACGGCGGCAACTGCGCGCTGACCGTGCCGGGCGAGACCATCGACCAGGGCGGCGTGCAGATCGCCGGGCCGCTCAACCTGCCGGCCGAGATGCCCGTCCACGCCAGCCAGCTCTACGCGCGGACCGTGATGGCGATGATCCAGGAGTTCGCCACGCCGGAGGGGCTGAAGACCGACTTCGAGGACGACATCTTCCAGGGCGCCTGCGTGGCCCACGAGGGCCGCGTCGTCCACGAGCGCGTCAAGAGCCTGCTGGCCGCGTGACGGGAGCGCGGAGCAGGGATCCCCGCCGGGGTCTTCCTCCGCCCCTCCTCTCTTTTCACTGAACCGGACCTCCGCTATGCTGGAAAACCTGACCTACTTCGTGCTGGCGATGTTCGTGGGGCGCGAGGTGATCTCCAAGGTACCGCAGACGCTGCACACCCCGCTGATGTCCGGCTCGAACGCGATCAGCGGCATCACCATCGTCGGCGCGCTCGTGGCGGCCGGGATGGTGGGCGGCGCCTGGGCGAAGTGGCTCGGCGTGGCGGCCCTCATCGCCGCGACGATCAACGTGGTGGGCGGCTTCCTCGTGACGGACCGCATGCTGCAGATGTTCAAGAAGAAGGAGAAGCCCAAGCTGGAGGCCGCCGAGGGCGCCGCCATCAACGGCGCCGCGACGCCGGCCGCCGCCGTGAAGACGTGACGCGGGATCGGTGGATGGGCCGGCGGGATCAGGGCTCCCGCTCCGCCAACCCGACGCCCATTCACCCCCCGGCCCCTATTCCCCATTCCCCAGCCCCTGCCTCATGAAATACGACGTCATCCAGGTCGCGTACCTCGTCGCGGCGGCGCTCTTCATCTTCGGGCTCAAGCGGCTCCAGTCTCCGGCGACGGCGCGGGGCGGCAACCAGCTGGCGGCGGCCGGCATGCTGGTGGCCGTGGTGGCGACGCTCTTCCTCCAGGAGATCCTGACGCCCGTAGAGATGCTGATCGGGCTCGTGGTGGGCGGGCTCGTGGGCGTGGTGCTGGCGCGGACCGTGCAGATGACGTCGATGCCGGAGCTGGTGGCGGCCTTCAACGGCTTCGGCGGGCTGGCCTCGGCGCTGGTGGCCGGCGCCGAGGTGATGAAAGAAGTGCCGGCCGGGATGCAGGCATCCGCCGTGCCCGCCGCCCTCCAGGCCCAGCAGGCCGGCCTCGACGCCGCCACGACCTTCACCATCCTGCTCTCGGTGCTCATCGGCACGGTGACGTTCTCGGGCAGCTTCGTGGCCTTCGGCAAGCTCAGCGGGCGCGTCTCCGGCAACCCGGTGTCGTTCCCGGGCATGCGGGTGCTGACGATCCTCGTGGCCGCCGCCGGGCTGGCCGCCATGGGATGGGCGCTGCTCGGCACCGACGCGTTCATGCTGGATCCGCAGCCGGTGGTGTGGGGCGTGGCCGCGCTCGGCCTCCTGGCCCTCGTGCTCGGCATCCTGCTCGTGATCCCCATCGGCGGGGCGGACATGCCCGTGGTGGTGGCGCTCCTGAACTCGTACTCCGGCCTCGCCGCCGCCGCCACCGGCTTCGTGCTGGACAACGTCGCGCTCATCGTCAGCGGCGCGCTCGTGGGCGCCTCCGGCCTGATCCTGACCAAGATCATGTGCGACGCCATGAACCGCTCGCTGCTGAACGTCCTCCTCGGCGGCTTCGGCGGCGATGCCGGCGGCGACGGCGCGGCCGTGGCGGGCCTGCCCGAGGGCCTGACGGTCAACACGACCTCGCCGGACGACACCGCCATCCTGCTCAGCTATGCCGACAAGGCCATCATCGTGCCGGGCTATGGCCTCGCCGTGGCCCAGGCGCAACACCAGGTGCGGGAGCTGGCCGACCTCCTCCAGGCCAACGGCGTGACGGTCAAGTACGCCATCCACCCCGTCGCCGGACGGATGCCCGGGCACATGAACGTGCTCCTGGCCGAGGCGAACGTGCCCTACGACCAGCTCTACGAGATGGACGACATCAACGGCGAGTTCGACACGTGCGACGTCGTGCTCGTCATCGGCGCCAACGACGTCGTCAACCCGGCCGCCCGCCACGACACGAACAGCCCGATCTACGGCATGCCCATCCTGAACGTGGACAAGGCGCAGACGGTGATCGTCCTCAAGCGCAGCATGCGCCCCGGC
>JAWWAN010000142.1:0-7884 GCA_033721675.1 Rhodothermales bacterium
CGCATCCGCCGAGGCGACGCAGGCGTTCGCGCCGGTCGTCGTCCGAGACACCCTCGCGGCGGGGCCGGGCCGCACGCAGATCGAAGTGACCCTCACCGACCTGGGCACGCGCCGGCAGACGCGCCGCCGCCTCGCCGTCGATGTGCCGGTCTTCGACGGGACGCGGGCCGTCCTCGGGCCGGTCCGCCTCGCCGCCGCGCATGGCGGGGGCGGCTTCGTCGCGCGGCCCGGCCCGGATCTCACCGCCGGCCACGATTCCCTCCGCGCCACGGCCGAGCTGTTCGACGGGCATCGGATGGGGGCGGGGCGGATCGTCTGGCGGTTGCTACGGATCCCCGCAGACACGGCCGTGGCCGCCGCGCCGTACCTGCTGCGGGCGCCGGCGCGCCTGGTCCGCTACGACGCGCCGGAGACGCTGCTCGTCCGGCACCATCGCGTCGATCCGTCGGCACGGCGGCAGGAGGTCAGCGTCTCGCTCCCGGCGCTCCCGCGCGGCGTGTACCGGGTGGAGGCCGAGGCCGGGCTGGAAGCCGGCCACCGGCTCCGGGGGCAGCGCGACGTCGCCGTACGCAGCGCGGGCTTCCCGCGCATCATCCGGCTGGAGGAGATGATCGAGGCGCTGGCCTACCTCGCCCGGCCCCGCGAGCACGCGCGCTTGATGGAGGCGGCGGCGGCCGAGGAGCAGCGCCGGCGCTTCGACGCCTTCTGGGGCCGCCTCGTACCAGACCGGCAGCAGGCCGCCTCCCTGCTTCAGCGGTACTACGAGCGCGTCGAGGAGGCGAACCTGCGGTTCACGACCTACAAGGAGGGCTGGCGCACAGACCGGGGCATGGTCTACATCATCCTCGGCGAGCCGCTCCTCATCGACGACCGGCTCGACCGGGAGGTGTGGCACTACAGCTACGACGACCGGGACGCCCTGAGCACGTTCGTCTTCCACCGCCGCCCCCTCGTGGGCTCCGGCGGGCGCTATCATGCGTACCTGCTGGAGCGCCAGTTCTTCCACGAGGCCGCCTGGCGCCGCGCCGTAGACCGATGGCGCCGCGGCGACGTGCTGTAGGCACGCAGGCGCCATCCACAACTATTTCTTCTTTTTCTTCGCCGCCGTGCCAGCCGGTTCTGCAGCGCCGGCAGGCGCGGTCTTGGCGTCAGGCGTCTTGGCGTCAGGTGTCTTGGCCTCGGCCGGCTTCGCGTCGCTGCCGTTCGCCGCGCCGTTCTTCTGGCGCGCGTAGTCCGTCAGGTAGAAGCCGCTGCCCTTGAAGATGAGGCCCGTGCCGCCGGAGATGACGCGCTTGACCGGCTGGCCGGTGGTGGGGCAGACCGCCAGGGGGTCCTCGGAGATGCGCTGTTCGATCTCGAAGGTGGTGCCGTCTTCACGGCGATACACATAGGTCGGCATTGGACTCCTATCGAAAGGTCAGACATTCTGGCAGGGAGGGGCGGCGCGGCGCGGCCGGCAGCCTCCAAAGGAGGGGTGCAAAGAATGTTCCACCCGGCCCCGGACGTCCGTTATTGCATCAGGTCTATAGCACGCTGCGGCCACACTGAACGGCGCCGGGCGTGCACCTACTGCGCCGTGAGGGTGGGCAGGAGCGGCACGGCCGGGCCGGCGAGGGCGCCGTAGGCGGCATCCGCCACGGCCGGCCGCACCTGGCTGATCCTGCGGTTCTCGCGCGTCGGGTACACCCGGTTCGTGAGCAGGATCACGTAGAGCTGCTCGTCCGGGTCGATCCAGATGGACGTGCCGGTAAAGCCCGTATGCCCGAAGCTGCGCGGCCCGAAGCGCGGCCCGGCGGAGCTGTAGCCCTCGGGGCTCTTGGTGTCCCACCCGAGGGCGCGCGAATGGGCGTCCGGCGCGACGGCGGTGGTGAAGAGGCGGATCGTCTCTTCCTGGAGGAACGGGCGGCCGTGGAGGCGCCCGCCGGTGGCGAGCATCGCGGCGAAGCGGGCGAGGTCGGCGGCGGTCGAGAAGAGGCCCGCGTGGCCGGCCGTACCGCCCAGGATCCACGCCGTCTCGTCGTGCACCTCGCCCTGGATGAGGCGGTTGCGGAAGAGCGCGTCGCGCTCGGTGGGGACGGCGTCGGGGTCCGCCTCGCCGGCCGGCCGGAAGCCGGTGTCGTGCATCCCGAGGGGCTCGAAGATCTCGTCCCGGACGTACGCCCCGAACGGGCGCTCGGTGAGGGCTTCGATGACGAGGGCGAGCGAGATCATCCCCCAGTCGCTGTAGACCGATTTCGAGCCGGGTTCATACTCCAGCGGCGTGGAGAGGATGGCCTGCAGGACGCCCTCGCGCGTCGTGACGCCCTCGGTGTGGAACGGGCGGAAAGCGGGGAGGCCGGCGGTGTGGGTGAGCAGATGCCGGATGGTGACGGCCTCCTTGCCGCCTGCCCCGAAGGCCGGCAGGTAGCGGCTCACCGGCGCGTCGAGGTCCAGCACGCCGGCCTCGTAGAGCTTCATCGCGGCCGTGGTCGTGGCGACCACCTTGGTCAGCGAAGCGAGGTCGAAGACGGAGCGCGGCGTGACGGGGCGGTCCCCCTCGTAGGTGTGATAGCCGTAGCCGTCGAGCTTGGCGAGCACGTCGGCGCGGCCCACGGCGACGGCCGCGCCGGGGAAGGCGCCGTCCGCGATGGCGCTCCGCAGCACGGCGTCGATGCGCTGGAGGGAGTCGGTGCGGAGGCCGGCCTCCTCGGGGAAGCCGCGCCGGAGGGCGGTCTGCGGCAGGTCGAGCCCGGCGCCGTACGGGTAGAGGCCGGGGAGCGTCACGGGGAGGCGGGCCGTGATGGCGCTTTCGCCGAAGAGGCCCTGCACGGCGCCCGTCTGCGACGCCTCGCTGCTGCCGTACGCCGCCAGGTAGGCCGCCGGCTGCCGGGCCAGCCCGAGGACGAGGTACGGGTCGCCGAAGGAGATCAGCACCACGGGCCGCCCGGTGGCGGTCAGGCCGTCGACGAAGACCCGCTGCTGGTCGGGCATCCCGATCCGGCCGCTGCCGGAGCGGACGGCGAGGTAGGTGTGGACGAGGATCAGGTCGTAGCCGTTCGCCTCGGCCAGCACGGCGGCATAGTCGTCGTCTTCGGAGCGGCGGTCGAGCAGGCGGGTGGCGTAGGCGGTGCCGGGGCCGAGCCGGCTCCGTACGAGGCGGTCGAAGAAGGAGCCGGTGGACGGATCGCGCCCGTCGTTGAGAGTGACGGAGAGGATGCGGCCCGGCGAGTCGAGCAGCGGCACCACGCCGCCCTCGTTGCGCAGCAGGGTCAGGCCGCGCCGGGCGATGGTCTCGGCGAGGACGCGGTGCGTGACGGTGCCCACGTGGCGGCGGGCGGCCTCGACGTCCACGAGGCGCTCCCGGTGCAGCCCGGCCCACTCCTTCGCCAGCAGGATGCGGCGGACGGAGCGGTCGATGCGCTCCTCGCTCAGGCGGCCTTCCTCGACGGCGCGCAGCACGGCGCGGCGGGCGCCGTACTCGTCGTCGGTGAGCAGCAGCATGTCCGCGCCGGCTTCGAGCGCACGCACGGCGGCTTCGCCCACGCCGTAGTACTTGGTCACGCCCTGCATGCGGAGGGCATCCGTCACCACGAGCCCGTCGAAGCCGAGCGCGTCGCGCAGGAGGGCCTGCGAGATGCGGGGCGAGAGCGAGGCGGGCAGCGTCGAGTCCGGTTCGAGGGCGGGGATGGCGAGGTGCCCGAGCATCACGCTCTGCACGCCGGCCTCCACCGCCGCCCGGAACGGCACGAGTTCGAGCGTGTCGAGGCGGGCGCGGTCGATGGAGAGGATCGGGAGGTCGATGTGCGAGTCCACGCCGGTGTCGCCGTGGCCGGGGAAGTGCTTGACGGTGGCGAGCGCGCGGCCGTCCTGGGCGCCCCGGATGAAGGCGGTCACCATGCTGGAGACGAGCGCCGGGTCCTCGCCGAAGGCGCGGACGTTGATGACGGGGTTGAACGGGTTGTTGTTGACGTCGGCGACGGGCGCGAAGACCTGCTGCGTGCCGAGGGCGCGGGCCTCCTCGGCCGTCACGCGGCCGGCGGCGTAGGCGAGGTCGGGGTCGCGCGTGGCGCCGAGGGCCATCGTGCGGGGGAGCGTCGTCGTGCGGTCCAGCCGCATGCCGGCGCCCCATTCCATGTCTTGCGAGACGAGCAGCGGCAGGCGGCTCCGCTGCTGGAGGTCGTTGGCGAGGAGGGCCTGCGAGAACGGATCCCCCTGGAAGAAGATGATGCCGCCGACGCCGAAGTCTTCGACGAGACGGGTGAGCCGCTGGTACGCCTCGTCGTCGGCGCTGGTGAAGCGGCCGTAGGCATAGGCCGAGAAAAGCTGGGAGACCTTTTCTTCGAGCGAGAGGGAGCGCAGCGTCTCGTCCGCCCACGGCCCGGCGCCGGGGAACAGGTCGGCCTCGTCGGTGCGGCTGAAGACGGCGCCGTTGCCGAGCGCGGCCCAGGCGAGCGCGGCGACGCCGGCGAGGAGGAGGACGGCGGCGACGGGGCGGAGCAGGCGGGGCATCGCAGGGAGGGGATGGTGACGGGAAGAATCTGGGCGCGCGGAGGGCGGCCGGCGGGGCGTGGTCGCTTTTGGCCCCGGGGTGTTCGATATTCGGGATCCGCAGCGTGGAAATCCAATGTCGTTGTATTCCCTTGACCGACCGAACGATCCGGCCCGGCGCCTTGCTGGGCGTGCTCTTCCTCGGGGTGCTGATGGCGGCCCTCTTCCTGGCCGTCGTCGGGCCGGCCCTCCCGGCCGTGGGCGAGACGTTCGGCGTCAGCGAGCGGGGGCTGGCGTGGGTCTTCAACGTGTTCGTGCTGTGCAACCTCGTCGGGCTGCCGCTGATGGCGAAGTTGTCCGACGTCTTCGGCCGGCGTACGGTCTACGTCTTCGACGTACTGCTCTTCGGTATGGGCGCGCTCCTCGCGGGGCTCGCGCCCTCGTTCGAGGTGCTGCTGGCCGGGTGCGGCGTGCAGGGGCTGGCCGCCTCCGGCATCTTTCCGGTCGCCAGCGCCGTCGTGGGAGACGTCTTCCCGGCAGAGCGGCGGGGGCGCGCGCTCGGCGTGCTCGGGGCGGTCTACGGCATCGCGTTCATCGTGGGGCCGCTGCTCGCCTCGGTGCTGTTGCCGTACGGTTGGTCCTGGCTGTTCCTCTTAGACGTGCCGCTCGCCGCCGCCGTGGCGGTGGCGGGGTGGCGGATGCTGCCGGCCTCGCGGCCGGCGGGGGCGCGCGCGCTGGACTGGCGCGGCATCCTCGTGCTGGGCGTGGCGCTCGGCGCGCTCACCTACGGCTTCAACCGGATCGAGGCGGACGCCTTCTTCGCGAGTGTGGCGTCGCCGGCGGTGTGGCCGTTCGTCGTCGGGGCGCTCGTGCTGGTGCCGGTCTTCGTGTGGGTCGAGCGGCGGGCGGCAGACCCGGTGCTGCGGCTCGGGCTGCTGAAGAACGGGCAGGTGGTGCGGGCCGGGCTGCTGGCGTTCGGGGCCGGGCTGGCCGAGGCCGCGTTCGTCTTCCTGCCGCTCCTGGCGGTGGCGGCCTTCGGCGTGCCCAAGAGCGTCGCCTCGCGGATGCTGCTGCCGTTGACCGTCGCCGTCTTCATCGGCTCGCCGCTGGCCGGGCGGCTGCTGGACCGCGTCGGGGTGCGCGCGATCGCGCTCGGTGGGTCGTTGCTGCTGGCGGCCGGGATGGCCGTCGTCGGGCTGGGGCCGCCTACGCGGGCGGTTTTCTACGCCGGCACCGTGCTGATCGGGCTCGGGCTGGCGGCGCTGCTCGGCTCGGCCATCAGCTACATCCTGCTCAACGAGTCGCGCATCGAGGAGCGGACCGTGGCGCAGGGCATCTCGACGCTCTTCATCAGCATCGGGCAGCTCCTCGGCGCCGCCCTCATCGGCGCCCTCGCCGCCTCCGAGGCGGACCCCCTGGCGGGCTACCAGGATGCGTTCGTCATGATCGCCGTGGTCGCCTTCGCCCTGGTCGTGCTCTCGGCCGGCCTGCGCAGCCGTGCGCGGGCCGCGCGGGCGCCCTCGGCCTGACCTTCACCCCCCTTCATCAGACGTCACGACATCATGCCTACCATCGAGATCGACGGCTTCGGCGCCTGCCCGGCGGAGAAAGGCACCCGCCTCGTGCACGCCATCGAAGGCTGCGGCGTAGACATCGGGCACCGCTGCGGCGGCAACGCCCGGTGCACCACGTGCCGCGTCCGCTTCACCGAGGGCGAGCCCGAGGCGATGACACGGGCCGAGCACGACAAACTGCGCGAGCGCGGCCTGCTCGGCGAGGTCCGCCTCTCCTGCCAGATCCTCGTCACCCACGATATGGCCCTGACGCCGCTGATGCGGGTGGAGGAGATGGGCTGGTCTGACCCCGGCCCGCCGCCGGCGCCGCAGATCACGCCGGAGCCGGACTGGCTGACGCCGGACGAGCGCGCGCGCCTCGACGAATAGCCGTCATGGAAGCCAACTACAGCGACGGCCGCATCCTCATCCGCCCCTATGCCGAGGCCGACGCCGGCGCGCTCTACGAGGCCGCCCGCGAATCCGTGGCCGAGGTGGGCCTCTGGCTGCCGTGGTGCCACGAGGGCTACAGCCGCCGCGACGCCGCCGCGTGGATCGCGGAATGCCCGGCCCGGTGGCTGCGCGGCGAGGAGCACGCCTTCGCGATCGTCGAGGCGGGCACGGGGCGGTATCTCGGCGGCGTCGGGCTCAACGCCATCCACCCGCTGCACCGCTTCGCCAACCTCGGCTACTGGGTGCGGACGACGGCCGCCGGGCGCGGCACCGCGACGGCGGCGGCGCGGCTGGCCGCGGCGTTCGGATTCCGGGCGCTCGGCCTCGTGCGCGTCGAGATCGTGGTGGCCGTCGCCAACGCCGCCAGCCTGCGCGTGGCCGAGAAGACCGGCGCGCAGCGCGAAGGCATCCTCCGCCGCCGCCTCGTCTGCGGCGAACGCGTCGACGACGCCGTGCTGTTCTCCCTCATCCCGGACGATCTATCGATTTGAGAGTGCAGAACATGGATCTGAGAAGGCAGAAGGTGGTTACGCCCGCGGAGTGGGCAGACCCCTCCGTCGCTCTGCAATCCCCGATCTGCACTCATCCTAGGTACACGGCGATGCGGATTTTCTTGCCATCCCGAGCGAAGTCGAGAGCCTGCCCTGAGCATCGCCGAAGGGGATCTCGCCCTCGAAAGTATGCATGAGCGGCGAGATTACGCCGTCAGTCGGCTTCGCCTCGTGTCCTCCGCTCGCTTCGCTCGGTCGGAATGACAATATTGGGTGTCGTCGCGTACGGAAGCAATCATCGATCAGACACCCTGAGCCATGGAATCCTACGATGTCATCGTCATCGGCTCCGGCCAGGGTGGGAACCCGCTCGCTCATACCCTCGCCGACCGGGGCCGGCGCGTGGCGCTGGTCGAGCGCGAGCATCTCGGGGGCACCTGCGTCAACTACGGCTGTACGCCTACCAAGACGATGGTCGCCAGTGCCCGCATCGCCCACTACGCGCGGCGCGCGGCGGACTTCGGGGTGCACGCGGGGCCGGTGACGGTCGATCTCGCCGCCGTCGTCCGGCGCAAGCAGCAGATGGTGGAGCAGTGGCGCAGCGGCCAGCAGCAGGCCGTGGACGAGCGCCAGACGCTCGACCTCTACCGAGGCCACGCGCGCTTCACGGGGCCGCACACGCTCGACGTCGACGGGGCGGCGTTGCGGAGTGAGCAGATCGTGATCGACGTCGGCACGCGGCCCCGCCTCCCGGAGATCGACGGCATCGACGCCGTCGAGGTGCTCACGAACCGCACCATCCTGGAGTTGACGGCCCTCCCGGAGCACCTGCTCGTCCTCGGCGGCGGCTACGTCGGCGTCGAGTTCGCGCAGATGTTCCGCCGCTTCGGCAGCGAGGTGACGATCCTCGACCGGGGCGA
>JAWWAN010000143.1:0-7874 GCA_033721675.1 Rhodothermales bacterium
ACGGCCGAGGCGATGCGGGCGCTCGTTACGCTCGGCGTGGACGGCCTCATCACCGACTACCCGGACGTCGGCGTGGCGCTGCTGGACTGATCGGCGTCCGGTGCGGCGGCGCGCGGCACGGGCTGCGAGCGCGGGGCCGCCGGGAGCGCCGGGAAGCGGACCCTGAAGGTCGTGCCCCGGCCCTGCACGCTGTCTACCGCGATGGTGCCCTGCATGGCCTCCACCAGCCGGTGCGTGATGGCCAGCCCCAGGCCGCTGCCCTCGTGGCTGCGCGCCAGCCCGGCGGACTCCTGCCGGAACTCCTCGAAGAGGTAGGGCATGAAGTCCGCGCCGATGCCGATGCCGGTGTCGCGCACGGTCAGTACGGCCTGCCCGCCTTCGCGCGCCACCCCGATCACCACCTCGCCCTCCTCGGTGAACTTGAGCGCGTTGCTGACGAGGTTCTGCAGGATCCGGTCCAGCGCGGCCTCGTCTACGGAGGCCTCGACGGGCGACGCTCGCTCCTCGACGCGCAACCCGATGCCGCACTCGGCCGCGATGGGCTTGAAGAGCGCCGCGCAGCTCCGCGCCGCCGCGCCCAGCGACACCCGGTGCGGGTGCAGCTGCACGCGGCCCGTCTCGATGCGCGAGAGGTCCAGGATGGAGTTGAGCGTGCCCAGCAGGCGCTGGCCGTTGGTGCGGATGTAGGAGACGAACTCGTGGTGCTGCTCGCCCAGCTCCTCGGCCAGCAGCTGCGCGTAGCCGAGGATGGAGGTGATGGGCGTGCGGATCTCGTGGCTCATGTTGTCGAGGATGTGGGCCTTGAGCCGGGCCGACGTCTCGGCCTCCTGCTTGGCCTCTTCGAGCTGCTCCACCATGCGGGCGAGCTGGGCGGCCTGCTCCTCGACGGCGCGCTTGGCCGCCTCCAGCTCGCGCGCGTAGCGCTCCCGCGCCTCGGCGGCCTCCTTGCGCTCGGTGATGTCCGTCGCCACGCCCAGCAGCCGGTCTGCCCGGCCGTCCGGGCCGAGGAGGGGGCGCTTGATGGTCGAGAGCCAGCGGCGGCGGCCCTGCGCGTCGGTGATGGGCTCCTCGGGGATGAACTGCTCCTCGAGGGTGTCGAGCACGCGGAGGTCGTCCCGCCGGAAGTTGGCCACCTCGTCCGGGTTGTCGTTGAAGTCGGCGTCGGTCTTGCCGATGAGGTCCTCGACGGTGGTGCCGTAGACCTCGGCCACGGCCTGGTTGACGAGGATGAAGCGGCTCTCGCGGTCCTTGGCGAAGATCATATGGGGGTTGATGTCGATGATCTGCCGGAGGAAGGCGCGCTGCTCGTCGAGCGCCTGCTCGGCCCGCCGGTGCTCGCTGATGTCGAAGAAGACGAGCACGGCGCCACGCAGCGCCCGGCCCTCGACGAGCGGGTTGAGCGAGTAAGTCACCGGCAGCATCGTGCCGTCCTTGCGGCGCAGGTGGCCGTCCTCCTCATGGTACGGCGCGTCGAGCCGGTCCGGGTTGGCGAGGGCGGGCAGGACCGTGGCGATGGGCAGGCCGAGGACTTCCTCGTCCTCCGCATACCCCATCAGGTGCCGCCCCTCCGGGTTGACCGAGAGCACGGCGCCGTCCGGGCGGAGGAGGCAGAGGCCGGCGCCGAGCGAGTCGATGACGGCGCGTAGCCGGTCCAGCTCGCCGGTAAGACGGCTGCGGAGGTTGTCGTGGAGCGCCTGCATCTCGCGCGAGGAGATGGCGAGCGAGCGCTCGAGCAGGTAGCGGTCCTGGTCGGCGTCGTGGTAGGCCTGCCCGACGCGCTCCAGCAACAGATGCCACTGCTCCAGGCTGTCCGGAAGCCGGTCCGGCGTCAACCCGAGCTTCTTGAGCTGCCGGTTCAGGACGCGATGCGGCATGGGTCCCCCTCGGTGATGGTCGTCAGCGTCATGGTCTGGTTGTGGAGGTCGCAGGCACCCGTGGCGTAGGGGGATATTTCGCCGTAGGAGTAGAACCCGACCTGGTGCGTCTGGTCCGGGAGCACGTCCAGCGTGGCCTCCAGCTCTTCCTCGGCGCGCTCCCCAAGGACGAGGCGGCGCCCGACGCAGCTGATGGCGACCGACAGCACGGGCTGCTCGGGTGCGGGGACGGCGCCGGTCATCTGGGCCGCCTCGTAGGCCCCGTCGATGAGCCGCTCGAAGTTGGCCCGCATGAGCTGGGCGCGGTAGCCCTCCGGGATGTCTCCGGCGAACGTCATCGACTGCTGCGCCTCGTCGACGGCGAGGACGGTGCGGACGATGCTCTCGGTGGAGGCGACGTCAGCGCGGAGCGCGAGGGGGAAGAGGAGGGCCGTGGCGGGCAGGCCGTCGGCGCGCTCGCCGAGGTATTCTTTGTAGAGCTGGAGGGCGGGCTGGCCGTCGAGTTCGTAGAGCACGTTGCCGCGGGCGCGCGTCACCACGCGCTCGATGCCGAAGATATCCCACCCGCCCTTGGAGCCGTGGCCGATGCGGATGGCATCTCCGTAGAACCCGGCGGCCGAGACGCCGCCGGTGCGCGGGCGCCCGTGCTGGAGCACCCAGGTGCGCTCGAAGCGGTCCTGGTCTCCGGCGAGGCCGCCGGTGACGACCACGGAGGGCGGCAGCACGGCGTTGAGGCCGCGCACGAGGGCACTGCCGTTCACGTGGTGCCCGTCGGAGAGGACGAGCACGCCGCGCAGGTCCGGCGCGTCGAGCTGCTGGGCGAGCGTCCACCCGGCGTCGAACGAGGCCTCGGCGTGGGGGGCTTCGGCGAAGGCCGTCTCCAGGCGCGTGTGCGCGAACCGGGCGACCGCCACGGCGAGGCCGCCGTCTACGAGCGTGGTGCCGAAGATCTCGCCCGCCGTCGAGCAGCCGATCACGTGGGAGGCGGGGAAGCAGGCATGCAGCGCGTCGAGCGGGTCCGGCGCCTCGAAGAGGGTGGAGGCCCCGAAGGCCAGTACGAGCGTGCCGGGGCCGTCCCGGTCCGAAGGGAGTGGTGCGGACCAGCCGCCCTCGGGTGTGTAGAGGTGGGTGGTAAGATCCATGCAGCCTCCATCGGTAGATCGATCATCGAGTCACCGGACGATGGGAGGCGGGCGTCGGGGGGGGGAGACCGCCGCTCCAAGGAGCCTTCCGAGGAATACGTACTGTATAAATATACGCTATCGTCCGCTTGCAGGTCGGGTTAAGCGCGCGTGCCCTCCCGGGGGACGCCGCGCCGCGAAACGGAAGAACGATGAGCACGAGGACGCCTGCGATCATCGCGAGCGCGCTATGCGGGCCGAGTCGAGTGCGCTATACGGGCCGGATGGTGCCTGCGAATGGAGCCCTGGTGCGTCTCCTGGCTCGTCATCCCGAGCGAAGGGGCTCGTCATCCCGAGCGAAGGCCGGAGGCCGCAGCCGAGGGATCTCGCCGGTGCAGGTCGGCGCCATCACCCATCGGCGAGATCCCTCGGCTGCGCAACGCTCCGCTCGGGATGACAACAGGGGGGCGGTGCTCCGCTCAGGAGGACACCGGGGGGAGGCGGCGCTCCGTTCAGGAGGATACGGGGGAGGGCGTTTAGAAGAACGAGGAGGGGTTAGCGCAGGGCGCGGCCGCAGCCGTGGTAGGTGGCGCCGTCCAGCACGAGGGTGACGGTCGCGGGGAAGGTCTCGTCGGCCATCGTGTCTGCGCACGCGCGGTCTTCGAGGGTGACCGTCGCGGTGTGCGCCTCGGTGGTGATCCGGTAGACCTGCGTGCCGGGGCGCGGCTGCTCCGGCGGCGGGGCGGGCGTGGCGATGCGGCGCGCGCCGTAGTCCATCGCGAACACCAGGCTGTCGCCGTCGTGGATCTCCAGCAGCCAGCCCGGCTCGTTGCCTGTAGCGCGGAAGTCCACGCCTCGCAGGCGCGCGCCCTCCCAGACCGATTCGTACGGCAGCACCGGGCACGCCGGGTAGGTGGCGGTGGGCGTCTCGATCCGCGCCTCGGTGCCCTTCACCCAGTAGGTGTACGCGCCGTCGCCGTACCGCGCGCCGGAGGCCGAGACGACGGCGGGGAGGACGACGGCGGTGTCTGGCAGCGCCACCCAGGCGCGACGCGCCTCGGCGTCTAGCGCCACGGTGATGCGGGCCGCGCCGCATCGGTACACCTGCGCCTGCGCGACCGCGAAGGGCGGCGTGGAGACCGCGGGCGGCGCCGCCGCGCGGGGCGGGGCCGTGCAGGCGGCCAGGCAGAGCAGCCCGGCCAGGGCCGCGAGGCGAGGGAGCATGGCGAGATGCGAAGGGAGATTGCAGAGCAGGGATCGCCGAAGGCCGATGGGCGTGGACCTCCATCGCGCTGCGATCAACGACCCGCAGGATGGTCTGCATAGCAGCGGCGGTCCTTATCGGTTCCTTCATGCGGGGGGTGCAACTCTCCTCCGGGGTCGTCGTTCGGGGGAAACCGGACGGCCGTTACCACCCCTCGCCCGGCCGCGTCCTATGAAGGCCATGCACGGCGCGACCCCCGAGGCGCTCGCGTGCGGCAGCCGACGTGAACCATCCTCTATGGGCGAGCGCGTGATGCGGATTGCAGGGATGCTGGTGGTGGTGTGGAGCCTGTGGGCGCCCACCGCCCTGGCGCAACAGACGGCGTCGCTGAGCGGCTTCGTGACGGACGCGACGAGCGAGGAGACGCTGATCCTCGCCAACGTCGTGCTCGACGGCACGGGGACCGGCACCGCCACCAACACGACGGGCTACTACACGCTCACCGGCCTCGCGCCCGGCACCTACACCGTCGTGGCCTCCTACCTGGGCTACCGCCCGGCGCGGCAGGAAGTGACGCTCGCCGCCGGCGAGCAGCGGCGCCTCGACCTCGCCCTCGCCCCCAACGACGTCCGCGTCGGCGAGGTCGTCGTCACGGCGGAGCGGGCTGAGGAAGAGGAAGCCCGCAACCTGGGCGTGGCGCAGATGAAGATCGAGACCGTCAAGGAGCTGCCGACGGTCTTCGAGCCGGACGTCTTCCGCTCGCTCCAGCTTCTGCCCGGCGTCAAGGCCGCCTCGGATTATTCGTCCGGCCTCTACATCCGCGGCGGCGATCCGGGCCAGACGCTCGTCCTGCTGGACCGCACGACGGTCTACAACCCGAGCCACGTCTTCGGCTTCTTCTCCACCTTCAACCCGGACGCCATCAAGGACGTCCGGCTCTACAAGGGCGGCTACCCCGCCTCCTACGGCGGCCGCATCGGCTCCGTGCTCGACATCTACAACAAGGACGGCAACCGGCGGGAGACGCACGGCGCGCTCAGCGTGGGCCTGCTCGCCTCCCGCGCCTTCGCCGAAGGGCCGTACCGGCGCGGCTCCTGGATGCTCGCCGTCCGCCGCTCCACGCTCGAACCCCTGCTGGCCGCCCTCCAGGGGCAGGACGGCATCCCCGACGCCTTCCACTTCCTCGACTTCAACGGCAAGCTCAACTTCGACGCCGGCCCGGACGACCGCCTCTCGCTCTCCGTCTATGCCGGCACCGACAACCTCGCCCTCGAATTCCTCGACGACGCCGACCTCACCATCCGGTACGGCAACCGGACGGGCTCGCTCAACTGGACGCACCTGTTCTCGCCCCGCCTCTTCTCCAACTTCACCGTCACCCGCTCCCACTACTTCTCGCGGCCGCGCGTGACGATCGCCGAGACCGACATCGAGCAGGAGAGCCGCATCACCGACACGTCCGTCAAGGGCGATTTCGAGTATATCCCGAACGAGCGGCATCAGGTGGAGGCCGGCTTCTGGAGCGGCTACTTCGCATTCCCGTTCACCAGCTCGTTCGACGGCATCGAGACGTTCAGCCCGCGCATCGCCTCGGCCTACGCCTCAGCCTACGTGCAGGAGACCTACCGGCCGTCGGCCCTGTGGCAGCTCCAGGGCGGGCTGCGGCTGAGCTACTTCGGGGATGGCAACTATTTCCACCTCGAACCTCGCTTCTCCGGCGAGTACCGCCCCTCGGCCGACGTCCGCCTCCAGGCCAGCTACGGGCGCTATTACCAGTACCAGACGCTCATCACCAACGAGAGCTTCTCCGGCTTCGACTTCTGGCTGACCGCCGCCGACGGCGTCGAGCCCGCCTTCGGGGATCAGTTCATCCTCGGCGCGAAGACGTTCGTGCGGGACGGCCTCGCCCTCGACGCCGAGGTCTACTACCGCACCATGCGGCAGCTCTTCCAGATCGACCCCTTCCTGCCGGACGCCGCCGGGCTCGACTACCACGAGTATTTCACCTTCGGGCGGGGCTACGCCTACGGCGCCGAGCTGCTGCTCAACAAGACGCGCGGGCGGCTGGGCGGCTTCCTCGCCTACACCTACGGCCTCACCCGCCGCCGCTTCCCCGAGATCAACCTGATCGACGGCGTGGCGCGCTACTACCCGCCCAAGTACGACCGCCAGCACGACGTCCACCTGGTGAGCACGTACCGCCTGGGCCGGGGCTGGCGCGCTACCGGCGTCTTCGCCTACGCCACGGGCCAGGCCTACTCCGAGCCCACCGGCCAGTACAAGCTGCTCGACGCCCAGCCCCTCACCGGCCAGGCCGCCACCGACGTGCTCGTGGTGCCCCGCCTCAACGACGCCCGCCTGCCCGCCTACCACCGCCTCGACCTCGGCTTCACCAAGGAGGGGCGCTTCTTCGGGCGGGGCGACTACGAGCTCCAGCTCCAGGTGATCAACGTCTACAGCCGCCGCAACGTGTGGTTCTACTTCCTCGACTTCAACAACGACAACACCGTCGAACGCACCGAGGTGCCGCAGATCCCGATTCCGCTGCCCAACGTGTCGTTCACGGTCCGATTCTGATGGGTTACAGGAACTGGGAAATAGGGACTGGGGGCTGGGGGAGGGGGGCGTCCGCCGGGGCGGCGTCCTGGGTGATCGTGCCGCTGGTGCTCTGCGGGCTCGTCTTCGCGGCGTGTGACGGGGCGGGGGGGAGCGCGTTCGAGCCCGAGTTCGTGGTCGAGGCGTTCGTCATCGCCGGGGAGCCGCTGCAGCCCGTGCGGCTGAGCCGGACGGCGCCGCTCAACGAGCCGTACGACTTCACGGCGCTGGCCGTGCGGGACGCCGAGGTCGCCCTCGAACTGCTCGACGAGGCCGGCGGGGTGGCCGAGCGGTTCGCCTACGCCGAGGATCCTGCGCGGCCCGGCGTCTACGTGCCCACCGCCCCGCGCCCGGCCCTGCCGCTGCGCCGCTACCGGCTGGACGTGCTGCCGCCCGGCGGCGGGCGGATCAGCGCCACCACGCTCGTGCCCGACACGTTCCGCGTGGTGGGCGCCAACACGCGCGAGGCCGTCTACCAGAGCACGGCCCAGCTCGAGATCACCCTCACCCGCAGCCTGTACCCGGGCCGGGACCAGGCGTACTTCGTCTTCTCCACCGAGGCGCTCGACCCCGTGGAGGAGCAGCTCACGCCGCTGGCGGCCTCCATCCTCGATTTCCAGGAGGATGAGCTGACGCTGGAGGACCTCCGCGTCGGCGCCTCGCCTATCTTCAACGAGGCCAACTACGACCTCAACGCGGATGGGACGCTCACCATCCGGTATCCGTGGCTCGCCATCGCCTTCTTCGGCCCCAACCGCCTGACGGCGCACGTCCTCGGAGACAACCTCTACGATTACATCCGGTCGCAGAGCGTGCAGCAGGGCGGGTCTACCTTCTCGCCGGGCGAAATCCCCAACCCCATCGAGCACCTCGACGGCGCGCGCGGCGTCTTCGGGAGCTATGCGCGGCAGACCTTCGAGCTGTTCGTGAAGCGGCCCGAAGAGGCCGAATGCGCCGTCATCGGCGGGGCGGTGATCTGCGGCGAGGCCGAGGCCCGCACCGACGGGTAGATCGGTGATGCGCCGATGTATTCCGTATGACGATGTCTGGATAGTGTTGGCACGGACGTTGCCCGGAGCA
>JAWWAN010000144.1:0-7855 GCA_033721675.1 Rhodothermales bacterium
ACGAGAGCGCGATGGCGCGGTAGCCATAGACGCGCTGCCGCGAAAAGACGGCGATCAGCTCCGAGATCACGCCGAAGGCCGGCAGGATCATGATGTAGACGGCCGGGTGGCTGTAGAACCAGAAGAAGTGCTGGTAGAGCACCGGGTCGCCGCCGAGGGCCGGGTCGAAGATGCCGATGCCGAGGGTGCTCTCGAGCAGCAGGAGGAGCATCGTGATGCCGATCACGGGGGTAGCCAGCACCTGCACGATGCTCGTGGCGTAGATGGCCCAGACGAAGAGCGGCAGCCGGTTCCACGTCAGCCCCGGCGCGCGCATCTTGTGGATCGTCACGATGAAGTTGAGCCCCGTCAGGATCGACGAGAAGCCCGCCACGAAGACGCCCATCGTGACGAAGAGCACCGCCGGGCCGGTCTGCGACGAGTACGGCGTGTAGAACGTCCACCCGGTGTCGACGCGGCCGACGAGCAGGGCCGAGAGCACGATCCCGACGCCGGCCATGTAGATGTACCAGCTCGCCAGGTTGAGGCGCGGGAACGCCACGTCTTTGGCGCCGAGCTGGATCGGCAGGGCGAAGTTGCCCAGGATCGCGGGCACGGCGGGGATGATGAAGCCGAAGACCATGATCACGCCGTGCAGCGTGAAGGTCTGGTTGTAGGCGTCGGCCCCCATGATGGTCTCGCCGGGCGTGAACAGCTCCATGCGCACGGCGAGCGCGAGCAGGCCGCCCGCCAGGAACGCGAGCCCGACGGTGAAGATGTACAGGATCGCGATGCGCTTGTGGTCCACCGTCAGCAGCCACGACTTGATGCTCTTGTCGTGGTTGAGGTAGTTGACCTCGGCGTAGCCGCTGGGGTTGGCTGTCGTCGTGGATGCCATCGTTGTCGGTTCCTTACTGACTGGGCGGTCTCTGGAGCGCGGAGCGCTCCCACGGGCGATGCGTCTACTGCTGCGCTTCGATGAAGGCGATGAGGGCCGCGAGCTGATCCTCGGTGAGCGAGGCGTAGTTGGGCGGCATCACGGGCGGGTAGCCCTGCACGATCTTGGCCGACGGCTCCACGATGGACTCGCGGAGGTAGTTGTCGTCCGCCACCGCGGAGGTCCCGTCCTCGAACGGGCGCTGGGCGCCGTAGAGGCCCTGGAACGTCGGCCCGACGCCGTCCGATCCGTCGACGGAGTGGCAGCCCACACACGCCTGCTGCCGGTAGAGGAGGGCGCCGTACTCGACCGGGTCCAGCTCGCTCGGGTCCACGCCGCCGGTCTCGAGCCACGCGTTGAACTCGTCCTGCCCGAGCGCGACGACGTTCGCGAGCATGCTCGAATGGAGGGTGCCGCAGTACTCGGTGCAGAAGACCTGGAACGTGTCCTGCTTGGTGGCCTCGAACCAGACCGAGGTGTAGCGGTTGGGCAGCACGTCCTGCTTGACGCGGAAGGCGGGCACGAAGAAGCTGTGCAGCACGTCCACGCTGCTCATGCGCAGCCGCACCGGGCGCCCCACGGGCACGCGGAGCGTATCCGTGGTGACGGCGCCGTTCGGGTACTTGAACTGCCACGCCCACTTCTGCGCCTGGACGTCGATCTCGTACGAGTTGGTCGGAGCCACCTGCAGGTCGATGAAGGCGCGGAAGCCCCACGTGAAGATGACCAGCACGAGGATCGTCGGGACGACGATCCAGGCGGCCTCCATCCACTTGCTCTCGTGGACGGGCTCCGGGCGGTCCGCATGGCTGCGCCGCCGGTAGCGGTAGGCGAAGTAGATCATGCACCCGATGACGAGCGCGAAGAGGACGACGCCCACCCAGTAGACGAAGTAGAACAATCCGTCGATCTCGGGGGCGAGCGTCGAGCCCTGCTCGGGTAGCCAGAGGGTTCCGTTATCGTTCATCGGTTGCAGCGTGCGGGTTCGCGGGTTCGGGTGCGCAGGGGCACGGGGGTGGGCCGGCGGCCCGTGGAGGTGGGCACCCTCACGTCTCGTGGAGCGTTGCCGCCCAGCGGGCCGGGGAGGCCGCCCGGGCGTCGCCGCGCTCGCGCCGCCAGAAGACGGCGAGCGTGGCCAGCAGGGCCAGCAGCGTCAGCAGGCCGCCCACCTTCATCAGGTTGATGGCGTGCGGGACGTACGAGTTGGCCTGGGGGTCGTACTGAAAGCAAAAGAGCAGGACCTGGTCGAGCGTCGTGCCGACCCGGCCCTCGGAAGCCTCGACGAGCGCCCGGCGCACATCCGCAGGGGGGAAGTCGAAGCCGTAGAGGTACCGCATGATGCGCCCATCCCCGCCGAGGAAGATGAGGGCCGCCGGATGGGCGAACTCCTGCTGGCGCTCCACCCAGCGGTAGCGGAAGCCGACGGCGTCCGTGAGGGCGTCGACGGCGGTGGTGTCTCCGGTGAGGAAGTGCCACCCGGCGGCGGCCTCGGGCACGCCGAGGTCGGCCACGTAGCGGGCCTTCTGGCGCGCGGCCAGCGCCGGCGTCTCGATGGCGTTGAAGCTGACGGTGAGCACCTCGAACTCGCCGCCCGGCACCCAGTCCATCGCCCGCAACGTCGCCGTCAGCTTGTCGAGGATCAGGTTGCAGAGCATCGGGCAGTCGTGGTAGACCAGGTTGAGCAGCACGGGCCGCTCGCCGTCGAAGTAGTCGCCCAGGCGCACCGCCTCGCCGTCGGCGTCGCGGAAGACGAGGCCGTGCGGGACGGTCTCGCCCAGCCGCTCGTCGATGCCGACGCCCTCCAGCTCGGCCGGCGTGTCCTGGCCCGCCAGCTGGGCGGCGGCCGGACGCACCAGCGGCCCCCCCGCGAGGAGCAGGAGGGCCGTCAGCAGGGTCTGGACGCGGCGGAAGGGCATCGATCCGGGAGGCGGGGTGCGGGTGCTTTCAATAATTATTGAAAGTTGAAAAAGATCCGCTAGCGGTTCGGGGCCAGCTGAAGTTCCGGCGAATACGGGCCGGGGTCCGTACGCGCCTCGCGCACGAGCTGCTCGATGGCCTCGTCGATGGGCATCCGGTAGACGCCCGCTCCGGCGTCGAGGACCTCGTACTGGGTCAGGCGCGCGGCGGCCTGGGCCTCGGTCTCGCGCAGCTCGGGGTAGAAGAGGCCGGCGGCCGTGCGGTCTCGCGTCTTCTGCACCTCGGAGAAGGTGATCTGCATGGTGAACGTGATGGCGAGGGCGATGACGGCCATGATGGCGAGGACGAAGCCGAGGATCTGGGCGACGCCGATGCCCTCGTGCTGCACGCCCTGGGCGAGCTCTTCGGCGTAGTACTCGGCATCGCCGGTGACTTCGGCGGCGGCGCCGGCCGTGACGGCCTTCAGCAGTTCGGGCGCGGGGCCGAGGTCCTCTTCGTGGTCGGGACGTTCGGGCACGGTCGGGTCGGTATAGGCCGGGGCGGGGGTGGCCTCCGGCGGGTCGGTAGGGGCGGGGGTGGCGTGGGCGGGCAGGCGGATGAAGCTCTCGATGACCTCGCCGTGGCTCTCGCCGGCGGGGCTGCGCGAGAAGACGCGCCAGTAGTAGGTCGTCTGCTCCGTCGGCGCCAGCCCGTCGGCGGTGTGCTCGGTGCCGTCGAGCGTGTGCTCGTAGACGACGTGCTCGAAGGCCGGGTCGGAGGCTACTTCGAGGCGGTAGCCGGTCGCCTCGGCGACGGGTTCCCAGGCGAAGGTGACGGCGCCGGACGGCACCACGGCCTGGTTCGTCGGCGCGATCGGCGTGGCGGCCGGCGGCGGCGAATCGGTATCGAGACGGTCGGCCATGTTTCGCAAAGTCAAGGTGTTATGCCCGTCAACGCGAGCCTCGCCGCCGGGATCACCGCGCCCGGTGAAGGCCGGTCGAATTTCGAGCGGTGCCGGGAGGGCGCAGCGCGTGGCGGCGGAGCCTCCGCCGGCCGGCCCTCCGTCCGCTACCCCGCCTCAGGCGTTCTGGAAGTGGAGCGAGTCGGCCAGGTAGGGGTCGTTCTGGGGCACGAGGGGGTGGCGGCTGAGGCGCCATCCGAAGACGCCGAGGTAGATGCAGAAGAGCCCGAGCCAGCAGCTGAAGTCGAGCCAGTGGAAGCCGGCGTGGTCCACGTGCAGCACGGGCATCGCGAGCCAGTGCAGGTCGAACCACTGCATGATGAGCAGCCACACGCACATGATGGCGAGCAGGGCCGGGGTGCGCTTCGTGGCGCGGGGCAGCAGGATCAGGAACGGCAGGACGAAGTGGAGCAGGAGGAGGGCGGCGCTGTGGTAGCCCCAGCCGTGCTCCAGCCGGTGCTCGTACCAGATGGTCTCCTCGGGGATGTTGCCGTACCAGATGAGCATGTACTGGCTGAAGGCGATGTAGGCCCAGAAGACCGTGAAGCCGAACATCAGCTTGCCCAGGTCATGGTAGTGCTCGGCCGTGATGGTCTTGCGCAGCATGCCGCCGCGCTGCTGGAGCGTCAGGCCGACGAGCGCGATCAGGCTGAGCGCCGAGAGGAAGCTGCCGCCGAAGAAGTAGACGCCGAAGATCGTCGAGAACCAGTGCGGGTCGAGCGACATCAGGAGGTCGTAGCTCGCGAACGCCGTGGTGATGGCGAACAGGGGCGTGCCCCAGGCGCTCACCTTGCGCTGCTGCGCCGGGATCTCGCGGTCGGCCTCGACGTCCTGCCGCAGCGACAGCCGGTAGAGCTTGTGCGAGATCAGGATCCAGATGACGAAGTAGAACACCACCCGGAGGATCCAGAACGGCGTGTTGAGGTAGACGCGCTTGCCGGCCACGATCTCGTCGTAGGCCGGGCCGGTGGGGTCGTAGAGCTCCTCGTGCGTCCAGTGGTAGAGGTCGTGCATCCCGAAGAGGATCGGGATGAAGAGGACGGCCAGCAGCGGGAAGGACCACATCAGCACCTCGGGGATCCGGCGGACCGTGACCACCCAGCGAGCCTTCGTCAGGTGCTGCACGAGCACGAAGAAGAGCGCCCCGAGCGTGATCGACAGGCAGAACGTCCAGCCGACGAGGTACGAGAAGTAGAACTGGTGCGAGTCTACGGCCCAGCCGACGGCGCTGACGACGAGCAGGCCGACGCCGAGGAGGGTGAGCACCGTGAAGAGGCCCGTGCCGGCGCGGTAGCGGTAGCGCTCCTCGCCCTGCGGGCCGGTAGGCCGGAAGGGGTCGAGCACGAGCGAGGCCGGGAACGAGTTGCGTGCGAGCATGGCGCGATGCGTCTGGGCGGTGACGGCCGGTGCGGCCGGAAGCGGGTTCGAGGGGAGGCTCAGTTGGTGGCCGGACCCTGCTGCTGCAGGCCCGCCAGGATGCTCGGCGGGATGTCGCCCTCGGCGGCGTTCTGGCTGAGCTGGAGCGCGCGGATGTAGGCGACGATGGCCCAGCGGTCCGCCACGGGGATCTGCTGGGCGTAACCCGGCATGTTGCGCACGCCGTTGGCGATCACGTCGTAGACGTAGCCGTCGGAGGCCATCCGCGCGCGGACGGTCTCGTCGTGGTAGCTCGGGGCGGGCGTGTAGCCGTAGTTGCCGGTCATGATGATGCCCTGGCCGTAGCCGTCCTTGCCGTGGCAGACGGCGCAGAAGATGTTGTAGCGCTCGCGCCCGCGGACGACGATCTCGCGGGTGATGGGCACGGGCATCCGGTCCACGTAGCCGCCGTTTTCCTGGCGGCCGAAGTGGAACGCGGCGTCGTCGCGGAGGAGGCCGCGCGCCACGGTGCCGGGTACCGGCGGGCGCATGGCCCGGCCATCGGCGAAGAACGGGTTGGCCTCCTGCGCCTGGAATTTCTCCTGGAAGTCCATGTTCAGGTTCGGGTGGATCGGGGCCTCGTCCGAGATCGAGCCCCGGCACCCGGCCGTCAGGAGGAGGGCGGCGAAGGCGGCCAGGGTCAGCAGTCGATGCATCATGGTCGGCGGTTCGTGGTCCGTCTGGGAGGGCATGGGCGGGGCGGCCCTACACCTCGGAGTAGCCTTTGTCCTCGATCACCTCGACGTCGAGCGCGCCGAGTTCGCGCAGCAGCGCGGGCGTCCGGTCGGCGTCGAAGTGGGCGTCACTGGCGGCGACGTGGAGGAAGAAGGCGTCGTCGGTGGCGCGCGAGAACTGGCGCGAGTAGAACAGGGGGTTGTAGGGGCGCGGCAGGCCGTTGAGCGCGAGCATGCCGGCCACGGCCGCGAGGGCCGAGAACAGGACCGTCAGCTCGAACATGATCGGGACCGACGGTTCGACGGCGAAGAACGGCTTGCCGGAGATGTTGAGCGGGTAGTCCACCTCGCTCGTCCACCACTGGAGCCAGGTGGCGAGCAGGAAGCCCGTAAGGCCGCCGCCGAAGACGAGGTAGCCGACCTTGGAGTTGCCCAGCCCCATGGCCCGGTCCATGCCGTGGATGGGGAAGGGGCTGTGGGCGTCGAAGTGCTTGTAGCCGGCCTCGCGGACGGCCTCGGCGGCGTGCATGAGCGCGCCGGGGTCCGAGAACTCGGCCAGGACGCCGTAGGTGGCGCCGGGCTCGGCCTCGTAGATCCCCATCGTCGCCTTCACCTGGCGGCTGATGCTGCGGATAAGGTTCGCCATCGGTTTCGTGTCGGTTGGTGGGGCGCATCGCGATACGCCCGTACGGGGGGGGCATTTCCGGCTCGGCGCGGAGCCAAGCCTTTCGGTGTTCGGGATGCTGCGGTTCGTCAGGTCGCGGATTCGGGGCCTTTCGGGGTTTCCTGGGCGGGCTGCTGGTAGGGCACCTGCTGCCGCGTGCCGGCGGCGTGGCCGTCGCCATGGTCGTCGTAGAAGTGCGGGTCGGCCTCGGGCAGGATGGCCTTGACCTCGGCCACCGCCACCATCGGCACGAACCGCAGGAAGAGCAGGAAGAGGGTGAAGAAGAGGCCGAAGGAGCCGAGCAGCGTCGCCACGTCCACGAACGTCGGGGAGAAGTAATCCCACGAGGAGGGCAGGTAATCCCGGTGGAGGCTCGTGATGGTGATCACGAAGCGCTCGAACCACATGCCGATGTTGACGATGATGGACGTCACGAACATGAACGGGATGGACCGCCGCAGCCGCTTGATCCAGAAGAACTGGGGGAAGAGCAGGTTGCACGACATCATCGTCCAGTAGGCCCAGGCATACGGCCCGGTGGAGCGGTTGAGGAAGGCGTACTGCTCGTACTCGACGCCGGAGTACCAGGCGATGAAGAACTCGGTGATGTAGGCGAAGCCGACCATCGTGCCCGTCACCAGGATGATGATGTTCATCTTCTCCAGGTGCTGGATCGTGATCAGGTTCTCCAGGCCGTAGACCTTGCGCGCGATCACCATCAGCGTCACCACCATGGCGAAGCCGGAGAAGATGGCGCCGGCGACGAAGTAGGGCGGGAAGATCGTCGTGTGCCAGCCGGGCACCACCGACACGGCGAAGTCGAACGACACCACGGAGTGGACCGAGAGCACGAGGGGCGTGGCGAGCCCGGCCAGGATGAGATATGCCTTCTCGTAGTTGCGCCAGTGGCGGTTGGCGCCGGTCCAGCCGAGGGCGAAGAAGCCCGTGACGCGCTTGCGGAGGGCCGTCCGGGCGCGGTCGCGGAGCGTGGCCAGGTCCGGGATGAGGCCCACGTACCAGAACAGGAGCGAGACGATGAAGTAGCTGGAGACGGCGAAGACGTCCCACAGGAGGGGGCTCTTGAACTGGGGCCACATCTCCATCTGGTTGGGGATCGGCAGCGTCCAGTAGATCACCCACACGCGCCCGACGTGGAACGTCGGGAAGAGGAGCGCACAGATGACGGCGAAGAGCGTCATGGCCTCGGCCGCGCGGTTGATCGACGTGCGCCACTTCTGCCGGAACAGGAAGAGGATGGCCGAGATGAGCGTCCCGGCGTGGCCGATGCCGACCCAGAACACGAAGTTGACGATCGGCCAGCCCCAGCC
>JAWWAN010000145.1:0-7851 GCA_033721675.1 Rhodothermales bacterium
ACGCCCGGCGCGACCCTCACCGGCGTGCTTGCCGCCTACCGCCATTGCCTCGCTCACAATGCCGCTCATAACCTCACCGACGGTGCTGCCTGATGCTTGACTCTGTGCCTCAGGCGCTGTTATTTCGCGTCGGCGCCCTGTACTCCACCCCGAAGCCCCACCGTACCTCGATGCCACGCTTCTTCGTGCTCCTCCCGGCGTTCCTCCTGCTCGCTGGCGGCGCCACCGCCCAGACCTCGGTGCAGGAATCCCCGAGCGTGCCCCTGCTGCGGGTGGCCGCCCAGGCCAGTGCCGAAGAGGCCTCGCTGCTGGAGGCTCCCGTGTACTATGTCGTCCGCAATCGCGCCTACGTCTATCGCCGGGCCGACGACGAGCAGGCCTACCTGGAGCTTGGCCTCCGCGAGCCCGTGATCCTGCTCAATGCCTCCGGCTCCCGCTACCACATCCGCACCCAGGACGGCGTCTCCGGCTACGTCGATGCCGGCTCCGTCTCCAACGTCTGGATCCGCGTCTCGAAGCGCAAGAAAGCCGTCTACCTCTACAAAGGCACCGAGCTCCTGATGAAGGTGCCCGCCGACTTCGGCTACAACCCGTACGCGGACAAGGAGCGGCGCGGCAGCAACTTCAACCCGGACGACTGGCGCACGCCCGAGGGTACGTTCTTCGTGGTGAAGAAGAATCCCCACAGCAAGTTCTACAAAGCCTTCGTGCTCAACTACCCGAATACCGAGGATGCTGAGCGCGGGCTGCGGCAGGGCCTCATCAGCCAGGCCCAGTACAACGCCATCGTCGCGGCCGAGCAGACCTTCTCGATGCCGCCCATGACGACCCCGCTCGGCGGGATGATCGAGATCCACGGCGACGGCACCGGCGCGAGCAGCAACTGGACCCAGGGCTGCGTGGCCGTCCACAACGACCAGATGGATGAGCTCTGGGGGTGGGTCGAGGTCGGCACGCCCGTCCTGATCGAGCGCTGACGCGCGGTGGCCTCAGCCGATGGAGGACGGCGCCCCCCCGCCCCTCCATTCTTCTCTCCCGACCCGCTCCCCGTCTCAATGACCGACTCCCCCGGCACGGCGTCCGTCTCGCCCAATCTCCACAAGTACACCTACCAGAACGGGTTCTACCAGCGGCACCTCCAGGCCTTCCTCGGCCGCATCCACGCCCTGCTGGCCACGACCGATGCCACCCGCGTGCTGGACGCGGGCTGCGGCGAAGGCTTCGTGACGGACTACCTCGCCCGCCACAACCCCGCCCTCACCCTGACCGGCGTAGACCTCAGCGACGAGGCCATCGCCTACGCCCAAGAGCACTTCGGCGAGCGCGCCACGTTCCGCACCGGCAGCGTCTACAAACTGCCCTTCTCGGACAACTCGTTCGACGCCGTCGTCTGCTCCGAAGTGCTCGAACACCTCGACGACCCGGACCGCGCCGTGGCCGAGCTGAAGCGCGTGGCGCGGCACCACGTCCTCATCACCGTGCCGCGCGAGCCGTACTTCCAGTGGCTCAACGTGATCGGCCAGAAGCTCGGCATCAGCCCGGACCCGGAGCACGTCAACTTCTGGACGAAGACGACCTTCCAGCAGTACATGAAGCTGCACTTCGAGCGGGTCGCGTTCGAGTGGAAGCACCTCTACCAGCTCGCCCTCGCCGAGGTGTAGCGCGGGCCGGCTCCGGCAGCGGGGTGCCGACCCTGCCGAGAAGGAAGCACCGGAGGCGCGTGCCGCGCGCTCATCCTGAATCTTCGCGGCTCTGTGGAACGTATCTTCAGCACCCACTCCCGACCCTGAGGAAGGCTCATGAATGCCTTTTCTTCGTTCCGAAGCATGATGCTGGCGGCCCTGGCGTTGCTGCTTACGGCCGCCAGCGCGTATGCACAGGACCGCACGCCGAAACCGCTCGCCTTTGAGGCGGCGTACGCTGGCGGCCCCGTCTACGTCGTCCCCGTCGAGGGGCTGATCGACAACGCCCTGGCGCGCTACCTGGACCGCGCCCTGAGCGACGCCGAGGCGGCGGACGCCGCGCTCGTCCTGTTCCACGTCGATACCTTCGGCGGGCTCGTCGATGCGGCGGACGCGATCCGCAAGACGATCCTCAATGCGCCGATGCCGACGGTAGCGCTGATCGACAAGAACGCGGCCTCGGCGGGAGCGCTGATCTCGTATGCGGCGGACCGCATCGTGATGGTACCTGGGGCCTCCATCGGCGCCGCGACCGTCGTGCAGGGCGGCAGCGGCGAGGCCGCACCGGACAAGTACCAGAGTTACATGCGCGGGCTGCTGCGCGCCACCGCCGCGGCCAACGGCCGCGACCCAGCCATCGCTGAGGCCATGGTGGACGAGACGCTGGTGGTAGACGGCGTTTCGGAGGAGGGACAGGTGCTCACACTCTCGGCCCAGGAGGCCCTCCGCCTGGGCGTCGCCGACGCCCTCCTCGGCGGCGTGGAGGAGACCGTCGAGGCGTTCGGGCTGGGCGGCACCGCCCTCGTGCAGCACCGGGCGACGCGCGCCGAGAACGTGCTGCGCTTCTTCGCCTCGCCGATCCTCCAGTCGATCCTGATGCTGATGATGCTGGGCGGGCTCTACTTCGAGCTTCAGACGCCCGGCGTAGGGTTCGCCGGCGGCATCGCGCTCGTGGGCGCGGCGGCCTTCTTCGCCCCGCACTACCTGCTCGGCCTCGTCGAGAGCTGGGAGATCATCGTCTTCGTGCTCGGCGTCGCGCTGATCCTGGTCGAACTCTTCGTGCTACCGGGCTTCGGGATCGCCGGGATCGCAGGCCTCGTGCTCGTCGTGGGGGCGCTGCTGGCCTCGCTCGTGGGCAACGTGGGCTTCGACTTCCCCGCCTTCCCGGCGCTGACGCCCGCACTGACGACGCTGGCGGTGACGCTGGCGCTGCTAGGGCTGCTGGCCGTCTCACTCGGGCGCTACCTGCCCCGCTCCGAGCAGTTCAACCGTCTTGTGTTGGCGCCCGCGCTTTCGAGCGCCGAGGGCTACACGTCGGCCGATACCCACACCGAGCTTCTCGGGATGACGGGCCGCACGGTGACGCCGCTGCGCCCCTCTGGCATCGTCGAAATCGGCGGCGAGCGCGTGGACGTGGTCACGGCAGGCGAGTTCATCGACGGGGGCATGCCGATCGAGGTGGTGCGCGTGCGTGGCAGCCGCGTCGAGGTCCGCCCCGTGCGGGCCCTGCCCACCGCGGGCGAAACATCTCGCGCCTGAGCCGTAGACAGCAGGCACCCCACCTTCAGCCCCGGAACGCCCCGCGTGGAACTGCTCCTTCCGATACTCTTCATCCTGACCGGCTTCGCGCTGATCGTGGCCGAGGTCTACCTCGTGCCCGGCTTCAACGTGGTCGGCGTGCTGGGCTTTCTGCTGATCCTTTTCGCCATCGGCTTCGTCTTCGTCGATGCCGGCCTCACCGGCGGCGCGCTGACGCTGCTGGCCACGGCCGCGGCGGGTGGCGGGCTCTTCTACTACCTCTGGCAGTCCGGCGCCTGGAACCGCTTCATCCTCGCCACCAGCCTCCGGCACGACGATGAGGCCGTCGCGCGCGAGCATGAGCACCGGGCCCGTTACCTCGGCAAGGTCGGGACGGCGGTGACGCCCCTGCGCCCGACAGGGGTTGTCGAAATCGACGGCGAGCGCATCGAGGTGGTTACCGAGGGCGAGTTCATCGCGGCCGGCAGCCGGGTTCGCGTCGTGGCGATGGACCGCCGGCGCTACTTCGCCCGCCTCGCGGCCGGCGCCCTCCCCGAGGCCGAGTCGCAGCCCGACTGAACCCATCGCGGCGCCGGAACCCCTTCCTCTTCTCTCCGGTAGCCGCACTCCCGAGCAACCCGGCCGCCCCCCGAGGTCTGTCTGCCGATGTCCTGCCGCGTGCTCTTCCCCCGCTCGTCATTCCGCTCTGACCATGCCAACCCGACTGCTGCTCGCCAGCCTCCTGCTGGCCTGTACCCTCTTCGCTGCCTGTGCTGAACCGGAGGCTCCCGCCCTCGGCGCGCCCGAGGGCTGGCTCAGCGACGGCGACCGCTGGTGGCGCGCCGACGCCGACACGGCCGCCGCCTTCCGCAATCTGGATACGCTGGCCGACATGGGCGTGCTCGGCGCCGACGCCGGGACAGGCGCTACTGAGCTGGCGCTCCGCAGCCGCTCCCTCGAGGCGCGCTACGAGCAGGCCGTGAAGGAAAGCCTCTTGCCGCTGTATCGCAACCACCCCGAGGTGATCGATTCGCTCTTCGAGCGCCATGCCGCACCCACACTCCCGAGCACCGTCACTACGGGCTCGCTCCGTCCCCAGGTCGAGAAACAGCAGCGCCGGCTCTACAAGCTGCTCCGCAGTCATTTCCGCGAGCCCCTGAAGGCCCTGGAACTGGGCCGAGACATCACGATCGTCTACCCGGACAGCCTCCGGCAGCGCGGCATCGGCGGCGCCGTGCGCACGCAGGTCCACATCAACGCCGAGGGGGAACCGGTGGCTGTAGAGTTGCTGGAGGGCATCCACCCCGTGCTCGACGCGCTGGCGATGCGGGCCACCACCGAGATGCGCTGGCGCCCGGCCTTCCGCCTGCAGGGCGGCGCCTGGATCCCCACCCGCTCGTGGACTCGCTTCTCCGTCCGCTTCTCGGCAGAGTAGGACGTCAGAAAATAGGGACGGGCCACTGGGGTTCTCTCTTCAGCCCCCAGTGGCCCGTGGCCAGTCTCGCCTCCCCTACTTCAGCAGTGTCATCGTGCGGCTGGACGTCTGCCGGGGCGTCTCGAGGCGGTAGAGATAGAGCCCCGACGGCACGGTACGCCCCAAGGCATCACGGCCATCCCAGTAGACCTCATGCGCTCCCGCAGGACGAACGCCGTCTACGAGCGTCGCGATCTCGCGGCCCAGCATATTGTAGACCGTCACGCGCACGGGGGCCGAAGCAGGCAGCGCATAGCGGATCGTGGTGCCGGGGTTGAACGGGTTCGGGTAGTTGCCCAGCAGCGCCGGCGCCTCGGGCATCTCATTTCCGGCATCGGCTCCTGACACGGCCGTGCCTCGATCCGCCGCAAAGGGCGAGGCCGCGAAGGCGGCATCGACGGCCTGCACACTCCAGTAGTAGGTCTGAGCCGGGTCCAGACCGCGCACGACGAGGCGGGTACGATACCCCGCATTGCCGGCCGCCGGGATCAACCGCTCCCCGGTCTCGAGGGCCATCGCCGGCACGACGTCCTCGGCGCCCGGCGCGGTGCCGACGCGGACGTTGTAGGTCAATGCCGCGGAAGGATTGCCGGGGTCGGTGGCAGCGTCCCATTCGAGGACGAGGTCATCCTGGTTGAAGGTGCTGCGCAGGTTGTGCGGCGGCGTGGGAGCGGCGTTGGCGAGGGCCGTATTGCGATAGTAGAGAACCGCCTCGTCCAGGAGGGTGCCGTCGTCGTCGGTGAGCTGGCCGGCGGCGAGGATGTCGAGCGTGCGGTCCCCGTCGAGGTCCGCCGTGGCGATGGAGCCGAACCAGACGCCTTCGAGGTTGGCGCCGGCATCGGCGAACCCGCCTTCCGCGTCGAGATTCCGGTAGAGGTCGAGGGCGACGGCGCCGCGCTTGCCGGCCGTGGATCGGTTGAGGAGCACGTCGCGGCGGCCGTCGTGGTCGAAGTCCAGCCAGGCGCCGTAGTTGGCGTTCGGAAGCCCCGCCTCGACGGCGGCGAAACCGCGATTGTCGCGCAGGTTGCGGAAGACCTCGGTGGTCTCCTCGGTACCCGTGGCGCGGGCTAGGAGCACGTCCAGAAAGCCGTCGTTGTCGAAATCGCCCCACCGGGCCGATCCGAAGCCAGGGCCGGGGAGATCGGTATTCAGCGCCGTGAACCGCTCGCCGTCGTTGCGATAGATCGTCGTCGCCGAAACACCGACGCTCGGGCCGGGGCGGCTCGTGGCGAGCACGTCGAGGTCCCCATCATTGTCGACGTCTCCCCACTCGACGGAGCCGCCTTCGAGCGCGTCGAAGCCGGAGGCCATCTGAGGAACAAAGGCGCCTTCGTCGTTCCGTAGCAACAGGGTCGGGGCGAGCACATTCTGGCCGGAGAGGCCGCCGGAGAGCAAGATGTCTAGATCGCCGTCGTTGTCGTAGTCTCCCCACGCCGCAGAGGCGGTATTGATGACCTCGACGAGGATGCCCAGACTCTTGACGCGGGGCAGACCGAGACCGAGTGGCGTGAAGACGAAGTCCCCGTCGTTACGGAAGACATCGGCCGCCGCATCGCCCATCAGGAGCAGATCGAGGTCGCCGTCCCCGTCGTAGTCCCCGAAGTCGAGCGTCGCGTTGGACGAGCCGGGGAGCGTGGCGCTGACGGCCGTGAAGGAACCGGCGTCGTTGCGGTAGAGCCGCGCGACCGGAGCGCCGGTGTCCGGCTCCCGCCCGACGAGCACCACGTCGAGGTCGCCGTCGCGGTCGAGGTCGCCGGTAGCCACCGTGCCGGAGCGAACCGGTGCGATGCCGGTCCCGGCGCGCTCAAAGGACTGGGCGGCGGCGACGGAGGTACACGCGAGCAATGCCGCGAAAAGCGTAGTAGCAATCGATGGTTTCATAGGCTCTTGCCGGGGTGGGATCAGGCCCTGCGGGACGAGGTTCGTGCACAAGCCGTGCCGGATACACCCGTCTGGTGGGGGCCATTGCTGCTGGTACACGCGAGCCCCTGCTTATGACGAAGCGGCAGGACGAAATAATTCCCTTTCAAGAAGATCCTGCTCCCTCCCTCCGCCGCGCCGCTCGGGCGCCGCCCCTTGCGCTCCGCACCGCCCCGAATCGTCTCATATCGATACGCCAGGTCGATTCTACCACTTCAACCGGAGCGCCACGGAAACCGTCCGGGCCAGCAACGTGCGCTCCTCCGGCTCCAGCAGCGTCACGGCACCCTGCTCGATCTGCCGCAGGGTTCGGTCTGCCACATTGGCGCGGTCGAGCGCGTTGAGCACGTCGAGGCGGATCTGAAGGGCGGCCGGGCCGAGCGGGTGCGTATAGGCGGCGCCGAGGTCGAGTTGCGCGAAGGCGGGCAGCGCGTGGGCGGTGGGATCCTGGAAGTCGATGACCTCGTCGCGGTCGTCGTTCGTCGGATCGGGGTCGAAGCGGGCCGCCTGGGTAGGGTCGTTGCCGAAGTAGTCGTAGTAGGCGCGGCGGAAGCCCCAGGTGCGCCCCCACCCGCCGCGCCACCGGGCCGTAGCGATGACCCGCGCGTGGGGCGCCCAGTCTACGTCCAGCTCTACCCGGTGCGGCTCGTTCCACGGGGCGGCGATGAGGCGGAGCGAATCCTGGAAGGCATACTGCCGGAGGGCCCGGCTGAACTCGTAGCGCAGGTGCAGGCGCAGCCGTTCCGTGGTGCGCTCGGCGGAGGTGGACGCGCCGTAGGCGTGGCCGCGTCCCTGCCGCAGGAAGCCGGACTGGACCGTCTGCACCGCGGCATCCGACCAGAGCGCGGGGTAGTCGATGACCAGGAGGTGTTGCTGGTACTTGTAGTACGTCTCGGCGCGGAAGGTCCAGCGAGCCGAAGGCATCAGCAGGAGGCTGCCGGCGGCGTGATAGGCCTTGGGGGGCGCCACGGTCGAGTCCACGGGCAGCCAGAAGCGGATGGCCGGCAGGAGGGCGCTGGGGCTGACGCTGCTGACGTTGTACTGCCCGACGAATTGCCGGTAGAGGCCGCCCGCGAGGCGCGCGGACCAGGCGCCGAGCGCGTGCTCGGTGCGGTCGTGGCGCAGCTCCAGGCGGGGCTCGGCGAAGACGCGGCGATGCTGCGGCAAGAAGGTCAGGCGCGTGCCCAGGCCGAGCGTCGTATGGTCGCCGAGGCGGATGCGGTCCTCCCCGAAAGCCGCGAAGCGCCAGCCTTGGCC
>JAWWAN010000146.1:0-7842 GCA_033721675.1 Rhodothermales bacterium
CGGGGGGCCACCAAGCGGGTGGCGCGGGCGGTCAACGTGTCGGCATCGAACGGCTTGAGGAGCACGTCGGAGGCGCCGAGGTTGAGGGCGTGCGTGCGGTCCAGCGAGGCGGCGTAGGCCGTGATGATGAGCACGGGGCTCGCCACACCCAGCGCCCGCATCGCGCGCAGCACCTCCAGGCCGTTCATGCGCGGGAGCCAGACGTCGAGCACGACGAGGTCGAACGCCGGCTGCCCGTTCAGGATCTGGAGCGCCTGCTCACCGTCGGCGGCCCGGACGACGTCCCAGCCGGCGGCTTCGAAGCAGGCTTCCAGCATCAGCGCGATGAGGGCATTGTCGTCCACGACGAGGACGCGCTGCCGCTCGGGAGACGGATCATGGCCCAGGGGTTCCATACTACGCTCCACAGGGTTACTCAAAGGGGATGGGGTACGAAGGGCGGTAGCGTCTCGGCGGAGTCTCCAACGGGGTTTAGATAGACGGCGGCGCGAGCAGGAAAGGTGTATGCGGTGCCCGCCCGGGGGTTTTCGCCTAACTGTAAGGATGGTGCAACAGCGCGCGGGCGAGCGGAGGCCGACCGTCCTTTCGTGCCAGAGGCGGATTTCGTAGGTTGGACGCCCCTGCTCACCCTATCCCTGCGAACCCATGCCGCGCATCCTGCCTGCTCTGCTGCTGGCCGGCCTCCTCGGGGCCGGCTGCAATGGGACGCCCGAGCCGTCCGCCCCGCCCCTCGCCGACGCGGAGGATGCCGTACCGCCGATGGCCCGCGTACAACCCGTCGAACTCGAAAAGCACGGCCACGTCCGCACCGACGACTACTACTGGCTCCGCGAGCGAGACGACCCGGCGGTGATCGCCTACCTGGAGGCCGAGAACGCCTACACCGAGGCCATGACGGCCCACACCCGGGCGCTCCGGGAAGCACTCTTCGAGGAGATCAAGGGGCGCATCGTGGAGGACGACGCCTCCGTGCCCGTCCGCCTGGGCGACTATTACTACTACGACCGCTACGAGGAAGGCCGGCAATACCCGATCTACGCACGCAAGAAAGGCTCGCTGGAGGCCGATGAAGAGGTCATCCTGGACGTCAATGCGCTGGCTGAGGGGCACGCCTTCTTCAGCGCCCGCCTCAGCCCGCGCACCGTCAGCCCGGACCACCGATGGCTCGCCTACGGCGTCGACACCGTCGGGCGCCGCTTCTACACGGTCCACTTCAAGAACCTGGAGACGGGCGAGACGCTGGAGACCACCCTCCCGAACGTCACGGGCAACCTCGCGTGGGCGAACGACAACCGGACCGTCTTCTACACGAAGCAGGATCCCGAGACGCTGCGCTGGCACCGCGTCTACCGCCACACCCTCGGCACCGACCCCGCCGGCGACGCGCTCGTCTACGAGGAGGCGGACGAGACCTTCAGCGCGTTCGTCCGCAAGAGCAAGTCGGGTGACTTCCTCTTCATCGGCGCCTCGCAGACGCTGGCCGACGAGTATCATTACCTCGACGCCGACCACCCCGAGGGCGCCTTCGAGGTGCTGCACCCGCGCGAGCGCGGGCTGGAGTACAGCCCCGAGCACTTCGGCAACTACTTCTACCTCCGCACGAACGAAGGCGGCGCGACCAACTTCAAGCTCGTCCGCACCTCCCTCCTGGCCACCCCGAAGAGCCACTGGGAGGAGGTCCTCCCCCACCGGGACGACGTCTACCTGCAAGGCTTCGAGATCTTCCGCGACCACCTCGTGCTGGCCGAGCGCGCCGAGGGCCTGACCCAGCTCCGCATCCGCCCCTGGGACGGCGGCGAGGAACACTACATCGACTTCGGCGAGCCCGCCTACCTCGCCTACATCGACGCCAACCCCGCCTTCGACACGGGCGTGCTGCGCTACGGCTACACCTCCCTCACCACCCCCCGCTCGGTCTACGACTACGACATGGCCGCGCGCGAGCGAACCCTGCTGAAGCAGGACGAGATTCTGGGCGGCTTCTCGCCGGGCGACTACGCGGCCGAGCGCATCTACGCGACGGCCCGCGACGGCGCCCGCGTGCCCGTCTCGCTCGTCTATCACAAAGACACCCCGCGCGACGGCACCGCGCCCGTCCTCGTCTACGGCTACGGCTCCTATGGATCCAGCCGCGACGCCACCTTCAGCGCCGCCCGCCTGAGCCTGCTCGACCGCGGCTTCGTCTACGCGATCGCCCACGTGCGCGGCGGCCAGGAGATGGGCCGCGCCTGGTACGAAGACGGCAAGCTGCTCAAGAAGATGAACACGTTCACCGACTTCATCGACGCCGCCGACCACCTCGTGGACGAGGGCTATGCGGACTCCGCGCGCGTCTTCGCGCAGGGCGGCAGCGCCGGCGGGCTGCTCATGGGCGCCGTCGTCAACCTCCGGCCGGACCGCTGGCGCGGCGTCATCGCCGAGGTGCCCTTCGTGGACGTCATCACGACCATGCTCGACGACTCGATCCCCCTCACCACGAGCGAATACGACGAGTGGGGCAACCCGAACGTCCAGGAATACTACGACTACATCCTCTCCTACTCCCCTTACGACAACGTAGAGGCCAAGGACTACCCGGCGATGCTCGTCACGGCCGGCCTGCACGACTCGCAGGTGCAGTACTGGGAGCCGGCCAAGTGGGTGGCGCGGCTGCGCGCGATGAAGACCGACGCCAACCCGCTGCTGCTCAAGACGAACATGGAGGCAGGCCACGGCGGCGCCTCGGGCCGCTACGAACGCTACCGCGAGACGGCCTTCGAGTACGCCTTCCTGCTCGACCTCGCGGGCCTCTCGACCGTCGAGCAGCCCCGGAGCTAAAGCCCGAGACCGTCCGCGGCCCTTCTCCCTGTCATCCCGAGCGGAGCGCAGCGACGCCGAGGGATCTCGGCGGTAGGGTCGTCGCCATCCTGGGCCGGCGAGATCCCTCGGCTACGGCCCTGCAGGCCTTCGCTCGGGATGACACGCGCGCGGGCACCGCGCTGACCTTTACTGCGTGGCGATGGTGAAGGGCACGCGCGTGGTGCTCCAGTGCAGGACGGCCGTCGCGGAGGTATCGGTGAGGTCCTCGAACGCATAGGAGAGCCATTCCTGGGCGGCGCCCTCCTGCGGGGTGACCGTCACGCGGAGGGCGTCCTGCGCGGGGTCATGGTCGAAGGCGCCCCATTGCTCGGCCTGGCGGTTGAAGATGAGCGTCCACTCGTCCTCGCCGGGGATGGCGAAGAGGGCGTAGGCGCCCGCGTCGAGCGGCTGCCCCTCGACCGTGACGTCGTCGGAGAAGCTGATGACGGTGGCCTCGTTGGCGCCGGCCCGCCAGACCTGGCCGTAGGCTTCGAGGTCGCCGAACACCTGGCGGCCCTTGACGCCGGGGCGGCCGTAGCTGATGTAGACCTGCGTGGTGCCGATGGTCTGGCTGACGGCCGCGTTCGGGCTGGGCCGCGCCTCGCCTGCGGCGCGCGGCGGCACCGCGAGGCCGGCGATGGCGGTGGTGGGCGCCGGCACGTCCGGCGCGTCGGCGGCCTCGGGGGCGGCCGGCGCGTCGGGCGCGTCCGGCTGCGCGCAGGCAGCGAAGCCGGCGAAGAGAAGGACGAGCAGGACGGGGCTGAAGAGGGCGCGCGGCGTCATGGCGGCGGTCTCGGAAGTGGAAGGGAGGGCGAGCATGCGGGCCGCTCCGGCCCGCCGGCGGCTCTACGGAGCGCCTGCGCCCAAGATACGCGGCGGGGCGCACGGAGGCACGCTGTGTGCGGCAAAGTGCATTGAGCTTGCGCCCGCCAGTGCGTAACGTGCGCCGGTCGATCTCCCAACCCCTTTCGCTCCTCATGCGACCTATGGCCCCGGCCCTCTGCGGCCTCGCGATGCTGCTGGCCGCCGCCGCGCCGGCGGCGGCGCAGACGGCCTCGGTGCGCGGCTTCGTCACCGACGCGGCCACCGAGCAGCCCCTGCAGGGCGCCACCGTCCTGCTGACCGACGGCACCACCCGCGCGGGCACCGCCACGGACGGCGACGGCCACTTCCTGCTGCGCCGCCTGCCGGCCGGGCGCTACGTGCTCACCGTCTCGTTCGTCGGATACGCCGCCCATACGGACACGCTCGTGCTCGCGGCGGGCGCGGCCGTGGAGCGGCGCATCACGCTGGCCGAGGGCGCGGCGGCGCTGGACGAGGTCGTCGTGCGGGCCGAGGGCGAGACCGGCCTCACGGCCGTGGCGGCGGGCCTGCAGACGATCGCCCCTGCCCAGATCGAGCGCGTGCCCGTGCCCGGCGTCACGGGCGACCTCGCGGGCTACCTGCAGACGCTCCCCGGCGTCGTGGCGCAGGGGGACCGGGGCGGCCTCTTCTTCGTGCGCGGCGGCGCTGTGGACCAGAACCTCGCCCTGCTGGACGGGCTGCCCGTCTACCTGCCCTTCCACATCCTCAGCTTCTACAGCGCCTTCCCCGAAGAGATCATCGACGGGGCCGACCTCTACACGGGCGGCTTCGGGGCGCGCTACGGCGGGCGCGTCTCGTCGGTGATCGACGTCCGCGCGCGCAACGGCAACAAGCAGCAGGTGGCCGGCGAGGTGGCGCTGGCCCCCTTCCTCAGCACGGCCCGCCTCGAAGGGCCGCTCGTGCCCGGCCGCGTCTCGGCCATCGCCTCCGTCCGCCAGTCGTTCGTCGAGCAGCTCTTCCCCGACCTCCTCGGCCAGCGCCTGCCCTACCGCTTCGGCGACCGCTTCGGCAAGCTCCACGCCTTTCTCTCGCCCAACCACAGCCTCTCCGTCACGGCCCTCCACACCTCGGACCGGGGCGACCTCGCCGGCACCCGCAAGCGGTTCGACGGCGAGGACGACGCCACCGACCTGCCCCCGCCAGACACCACCCTGGTGTCGTGGGAGAACCTCGTCGTGGGCGGGCGCTACACGTACCGGTCGGACCGGTGGCCGCTGCTCGTCGAGGCCGCCGGCGGCCGCTCGGCGATGACGAACGAAGTGGGGCCGGAGGACGCCCCGGACCGCGCCTCGGAGATCGAAAGCTACGACGCCGCGCTGGACGCGACGTTCTTCCTGCGCCCGGCGGAGGTGCGCCTGGGCGGCCGCGCACGCGCCTCGACCTTCACCTACGCCCTCGGCGGGCTGTTCCAGGACGTCGAGGAGGCCGAGCAGACGCTGACCGAGATCGACGTCTATGCCGAGACCGTGCTGGCGCTGGCCGGCGAGCGCCTGCGGGTGCAGCCGGGCCTCCACCTCTACGCCCTCCCCGCGCGGGGGCAGCAATGGATCGAGCCGCGCCTGCGCGCCACCTACCGGCCCGCCGAGCGCCACGCCCTCCACGCCGCCGCGGGCCTCTACCATCAGGCCGTCGCCGGCCTCAACGACGAGCGCGACGTGGGCAACATCTTCACCGCGTGGCTGCCCACGCCCGAGGACGCGCCCGTGCCCGCCGCCGCCCACGCACTGGCCGGGTGGCGCTGGCAGGCGCGGCCCTGGCTCGCCCTCGCCGCCGAAGGGTTCTACAAGACGTTCGAGAACCTCTCCGTGCCCCTCTTCAGCGCCTTCCCCCGCTTCACCACGGCGCTCCAGCCCGCCGACGGCGCAGCGCGCGGCGCCGACCTCCGCGCGGAGCTGCACGGCCGCCCCTTCTTCTACGAATCGACGCTGGACGGCTATGTGAGCTACGGGCTGGCCGAGGTCGAGTACGACGCGGCACAGGCGACGTATCACCCCGCGCACGACCGCCGCCACCAGGTGAGCGCCCTGCTGCACGCCGCGCGCGGCACGCTCGGCTTCACCGTCCAGTACCAGTTCGGCTCCGGCCTGCCTTTCACCTCCTCGGGCGGCTTCGACGTGTGGCACCTGATGACGCCGGACGTCGACGTGGCGCGCGACCCCGGCGTCCTGCGCGTGGCCTACAACGAACCCTTCGGCCGCCGCCAGCCGGCCTACCACCGCCTCGACGTCTGGATGGAGCGGCGCATCGAGCGCGAGCACACCGTGGCGACGCTGCGCGCCGGCGCCGTCAACGTGCTCAACCGCGCCAACCTGTTCTACTACGACCTGTTCACGTTCCAGCGCGTCGACCAGCTCCCGCTCGTCCCCTCCCTCGGGTTCAAGGTGGAGTTGCGATGAACCGTAGCCCCCTCCGAGCGCGGGCGGCCGTCGGGGCCGCCGCACTGCTCCTCCTCGCCATCGGGGCCGCCGCGTGCGACGACACGCTCATCGACCCCTTCGACAACGACGGGCGCATCTACACGGTCTACGGCTTCCTCGAAGAAGACTTCGAGGACCTGCGCCACGTCGTCCGCGTGATCCCCGTCACCCGCATCCCCGAGGTCATCACCGACCCCGCCGACCCGCGCGGCGACCTCGACGCCGTCGTCACCTCCACCGACCTCGCCACGGGCGAGACGCACCGCTGGACGCCGGCGCTCGAACGCCTCGACGACGGCACGTACGCCCACCTCTACCGCAGCGCCTTCTTCGTCCGGCGCGGCCACACGTACCGGCTCGAAGTCACCCGCAGCGACGGGCGCAGGGCCTGGGCCGAGACCACCGTGCCCTCCCCCTCCGGCATCGAGCCCGTCTTCGGCGCGCCCGTGGTGGGGCCGGGCGGCGCGATCACGCAGGAGGTGACGCTGCCCCGCGTGGCCTCGCCGTGGGACGTGACCGTCATATACCACGTCGGCGGCGACTTCTCGACGACGCCGATGCCCGTCGCCTACGGCCGCGAGGGCACGCCGACGGACGACGGCGGCTGGCGTTTCACGATCCACGTCAGCCGGGACCGGGGCCGCCTCAGCGCCCGCCTCGGCACGCCCGTCGACCAGGTCCGCTTTCCGGCGATGGGCCTGAAGATCCGCCTGCTCGACGACCAGTGGACGCCCCCCGAGGGCGTCTTCGACCCCGAGGTGCTGGCCCAGCCGGGCGCGCTCTCCAACGTCGAGAACGGCTACGGCTTCTGGGGGTCGATCGGCCTGTTCCAGCACGATTGGCAGCTCGCCCCCGAACTCCGCACCCTCCTCGGATTTTGACGCGCGATGACCCGCCCTGCCGCTCTTCTGCTGCCCCTCGCCCTCGTGCTCGGCCTCGCCTGCGGAGACACCGGCGTCGATCCGTTCGACAACGACGGGCGCTACTTCACCGTCTACGGCTACCTCGACGTGCTGGAGACGGAGCACGCCGTGCGCGTGGTGCCCGTCACCCGCATCCCGCAGCGCATCACCGACCCGCTCGACCCCGAGGCCGCGCTCGACGCCGTCGTTACCTCCACCGACCTCACCACCGGCGAGGTCATACGATGGCGGCACACCCTCGAGCGCCTCGCCGACGGCACCTACGGCCACGTCTTCCGCGCCGCCTTCCTCGTGCAACCCGGCCGCCGCTACCGGCTGGAGGTGGCGCGCTCCGACGGCAAGACCGCCTCGGCCGAGACCGACGTGCCGATCATCGGAGACGCCGCCCACTTCGACCTCGCGCCGGTCGAGTTCTCCCCGGACTCGACCGTCGTGACGCAGGAGGTCTACATGCCGGGCGTGGCCTCGCCGTGGCGCATCGAGGCTGTCTACCTGCTCACGAACCAGGTGCGGGACGAAGGCACGCTCAACGGGCGCTTCTTCGTGCCGTACGGCCGGGCCGGCGAGCGCACAGCGGACGGTGGATGGCGCCTGCAACTGACCATCTCGGAAGACCAGATTCCGGTGCGCGAGGAGCTGGCCGAGTTCCGCCGCCAGGGGGTCTACGACTCCACCGCCGCCGTGATTCTCGAAAGCATGGGCGTCCAGATCCGCATGCTGGATGCCAACTGGGATCCTCCCGAAGGCATCTTCGACCCCGAGGTGCTGGCCCAGCCGGGCGCGTTCTCCAACGTCGAGAA
>JAWWAN010000147.1:0-7798 GCA_033721675.1 Rhodothermales bacterium
ACCGGGTCGAGCCGGACGGCAACGCCCCGATAGAGACCTTCGCCGTCGCCGGCCTCGCGTACCGGCCCCACCCGAGCGTGTGGCTGATGCCCAACCTCCTCCTCGACCACCGCGAAGCCGACGGCACCGCCCGCGTCACGGGCCGCCTGACGCTTCGCCTCAGCTTCCCCGACTGACTCCCCGCATCATGACGTTCTTCGACCTGTTCCGCACCCGCCAGCCGGCCCTGATCCGGCAGGCCCTGCACGACCTCAAGGGCATGCTGGAGACGACCCAGGCCATGTTCGGCGCCGCCAGTGCCCACCTGCTCGACAACGAGCCGCTCCCGTTCGACCTCGAAGACCGCGACCAGACGGTCAACGACGGCGAGCAGAACGTCCGCCGCGCCGTGCTCGAACACATCGCCATCGACCCCGAGCACGACATGGTCTTCAGCCTCACCCTCCTCAGCATCGTGCAGGACGCCGAGCGCCTGGGCGACCTGGCGAAGTCGCTGGCGGAGACCGCCGAACTCGCCCGCGCCCCTCGCATGGGCGAGCGGGCCGCCCGGCTCCGCGCCACGCGCGACCACGTCGCGGCCATGTTCGAGACCACGCGCCGCGCCTTCCTCGACGGCGATGAGTCTGGGGCGCGCGCGGTGATGGAGGAGAGCCGCGCGGCGAAGGAGCAGGTGGCCGCGTTCATCGAGCACCTCGCCGCCAGCGACGACGTCCCGGCCAACGAAGCGCTCGTGCTCGGCCTGGCCGCCCGCTTCATCGGCCGGACGGGCTCGCACCTGTCCAACATCGCCTCGTCCGTGGCCCTGCCCTTCGACCAGATCCGGAGCAACGACGAGTCGATCTGACGCGTTTGGAGACGCCGGGGCGTACGCGCCGGCCCTCCCCACCCCCAGCCCTCTCCGCTTCGATGCAACGCTATAAAACGCTGTACCAGGTCGCCGCGCTGCTCGCCGTCCTGCTCGTCTTCTTTGTCAGCCTCGAACTCATGGGCGATTCGTTCAAGCTCATGGGGAAGGGTTTCGCCGAGACGCTGCTGCGGACGACCTCGAACCCGTTCGTCGGGCTGTTCATCGGCATCCTCGCCACCTCGCTCGTGCAGAGCTCGTCCACGGTGACGTCGCTGACGGTGGGCATGGTGGCGGGCGGCGGGCTGACGGTGGCGGGCGCCATCCCCATCGTGATGGGCGCCAACATCGGCACGAGCGTCACCAACACGATCGTCTCGCTGGGCCACATCACGCGCAAGGACGAGTTCCGGCGGGCGATGGCCGGCGCCACGGTGCACGACTTCTTCAACCTGCTCGTGGTCCTGATCTTCTTCCCCCTCGAGCTGACGACGCACTTCCTGTCGTACTCCGCCCTCTGGCTCTCCGAGGGGCTGGCCGGGATCGGCGGCGCGACGTTCCTGAGCCCGGTCAAGGTCATCACGGACCCCATCGCCGAGTGGGTGATCGACCTCGCGGGGGAGAACGGGATCGTCGTGCTCATCATCGGGGTGGTGGGGCTCTTCGTGGCGCTGCGCTACCTCGTGGTGCTGCTCAAGGCGCTGATGCTGGGGCGGTCTGAGCAGCTCATCCACAAGTATCTCTTCGGGGCGCCCCTGGTGGCGCTGATCTTCGGGGCGCTGGTGACGGTGATGGTGCAGAGCTCGTCCATTACCACGTCCATCACCGTCCCGCTCGTCGGGGCCGGGATCGTGACGGTAGCGCAGATCTTCCCGTTCGTGCTCGGGGCCAACATCGGCACGACCATCACGGCGTTGCTGGCGGCGCTCGTGTTGGCGGCGGGTGGGGAGCAGGCCGGCATCTACGCGCTCGAGGTGGCCTTCGTGCACCTCTGTTTCAACCTCTACGGGGTGGCGCTCTTCCTGCCGTTCCGCCGCCTCCGCGAGATTCCGATCTGGCTGGCCGAGAAGCTCGGCGCGCTCTCCGTCAAGAACCGGAGTTATGCCTTCGCCTACATCGGCACCGTCTTCTTCCTCATCCCGATCCTCGTGATCCTGCTCACGCGCAACATCGAGGTCGATTACCAGGAGGACAATCCCCTCGGCATCGAGGCCACCCCGACCGAGGAGGTCATCCCCGTTCCGCCGGACAGCCTGGAGTAGCGCGCCCGGCCTGGGCTATTCGAAGCGGAGCCGGCTCCACAGGGCCGCCAGGCCGGCGAGCGCGGCGGCGGCGACGGCGGCGAGCACGAGGCCGAGGGCCGTGCGGCCGTAGAGCAGCAGGCCCGTGGCGAAGAGCAGGCTGTAGATGCCGAGCGTGCCGAGGGCGGCCGCGGCGAGCGCCTGCGGGAGGTCGGAGGCCGCTGCGGGGAGGGCGGGCAGCCCGTGCGCCGCTGCGCGGCGCGCAACCCGCCGCCAGCCCCGCCCGCCGGGCCGGACGCGCCGGTAGAAATCGAGCAGCGTCGCCTCGTCGGTGGCAGGCAGCAGGAAGGCGGCGGCGAGCCAGGCCGCCGTCGTGATCGCCACGATCAGGACCAGCTCCAGCCATGCCGGCACGCCGGCCACGGCGAACTGGAACGTGAGGGCGGCGGCGAACGAGACGACCATCGCCGTGAGCTCGGCCCACGCGTTGATGCGCCACCAGAACCAGCGGAGCAGGAACAGCAGGCCCGTGCCGGCGCCGATCTGGACGATGATCTCGAAGATCTGGAGCGCGTTCTCCAGGAAGAGCGCGAACGTGCAGGCCGCGGCCATCAGCGCGGCCGTCGCCAGGCGCCCCACCCAGACGAGCCGCCGCTCCGACGCCTCCGGCCGGACGAAGCGCTGGTAGACGTCGTGCACGAGGATCGACGCGCCCCAGTTGACCTGGGTGGACATCGTGCTCATGTAGGCCGCCGCCAGCGACGTCACGACGAGCCCGAGCAGCCCGGCCGGGAGGAACGTGAGCATCGCCGGGTACGCGAGGTCGTTGCGGACGACCTGCTCGGGCAGGTCTGGGAAGCGGGCCGCGAGCGCGTCGAGGTCGGGGAAGAGGACGAGCGAGGCGAGCGCGACGGCGATCCACGGCCACGGCCGGAGCGCGTAATGGAGGGCGTTGAAGAGGAGCGTGGCGCCGGCCGCGTGCCGCTCGTCGCGGGCGGCCAGCATCCGCTGCACCACGTAGCTGCCGCCGCCGGGCTCGGCGCCGGGGTAATACGCCGCCCACCACTGGACGGCGAGGGGGATCACGAAGACCGGCACAATCTGCTCCCACGTCATCGTCTCGAACGACGGCCAGAAGGCGAGGCTACCCTGCACGTTCTCGTGCTCCAGCAGGGCCTGCCAGCCGCCCACCTCCGGCAGCCCCACCACGTAGACGGCCGCCCCGATGGACCCCACCATCGCGAGCACGAACTGGACGAGGTCGGTCAGGACCACGCCGCGCAGGCCGCCGAGGGCGCTGTAGGCGAGCGTCACGCCGGCGGCGACGAGCACGGTCTGGAGCGGAGACCAGCCCAACATCACACCGCCGATCTTGATGGCGGCGAGCGTGACGGCGGCCATCACGAGGAGGTTGACCCGGAGCCCCAGGTAGACGGCCCGGACGCCGCGCAGGAAGGCCGCGAGGCGGCCCGAATAGCGCAGCTCGTAGAACGCGACGTCGGTGAGGAGGCCGCTGCGGCGCCAGAGACGGGCGTAGAGGAAGACCGTCAGCATGCCCGTCAGCAGGAACGCCCACCACGCCCAGTTGCCGAAGACGCCGTCGGACCGGACGAGGTCGGCCACGAGGTTGGGCGTGTCGGTCGAGAACGTCGTCGCCACCATCGAGATGCCGAGGAGCCACCACGGCATCGCCCGGCCGCCGAGGAAGAACGCGCCGAAGTCCTTCCCGGCCCGCCGCGACACGACCAGCCCGACGCCGAGCGAGACGGTGAAATAGGCGGCCATGATGGCCCAGTCGAGGGCGGATAGCTGCATGGTCAGGGGCGCAGGCCCACGGCCCGGCCGTCCAGCTTCCAGGCCGGATCGATGGCGATGCCGAGGTGAGTGAGGGCGGTGACGGCGACGTCTACGATCTCCGGCGGCGTCTCCGGGGTGCCGGTGAGCACGGACGGCCCGCTCGCGAGGAAGAAGATCCGGCGTTCGAGCGTCGAAGGCCCGCCGTGGCCGCCGTCGTCGCGCCGGCCGTGGTCGGTGCTCATCAGGATCAGCCAGTCCTCGCCGGCATAGTTCGGGCGTCGGTGCAGCGCCGCCACCAGCCGGCCCACCTGGGCATCGGCGGTCTCGATCGCGGCCCGGTACGCCGGGGCGAGCGAGCCGGCCTCGTGCCCCACCACGTCGATGTTGCCCAGATAGACGAACGCGGCGTCGACGGCTTCGGTGGCGAGGTGGTGTACGGCCCACTCCACGGCGCGGGCATCGGCCACGTCGTAGCCCAGGCTGTCGCCGTCCAGGGTGATCTTTACGTCGATCGTATCGCTGATCATCGGGCCGCCGGCCGCCGCCGTTCCGAGCGGCGGCCAGTTGAGCACAGCGAAGGTGGCAAAGCTCGGGTCGATCCGTTCGAGGCGGGTCAGGAAGTCCGGGTAGGCCGCGTAGTCGTTGGCGGAGAAGTCGTTGCCGCGCACCCCGTGCTTGTCGCTCCAGACGCCGGTGACCATGCTCGACCATCCGGGTCCGCTGACGGTCGGCATCCGGGTCTGCGCCTCGGCGCTGAACGTGCCGGCGGCGGCGAGGCGGTCGAGGTGCGGGGTATCTGCCTGGGCGAGGACGTCCACCCGCACCCCGTCGAGGCCGATGACGAGCACCTTCCTGGCAGGCGGCCGGGGCTGGCTCGCGGCGTCCGTACCGGCCCCGGCCAGCGTGAGCATCAGGAACAGGAGGAGGTGCTTGCAATCCATCCGAGCGCGTAGTAAGGTGGGGCGGAGGACGACGAGCGGCGCGAGCGAAGGTACGAATTCTCGCCTTCGGGATCCCGGCGTCGTCTTCGCCCGCCTCCGTTTCTCCAGAGCACCCGACTGCAGCGAGCCCATGGCCTCGAATCCCAGACAGACATCCTCCCGCCGCGACTTCATGAAGCTGGGCGCCGTGGGGCTGGGCGCGGCGGCCCTCGGTGCCGGGTGCTCCGCGGGCCGAGAAACCGCCGGCGCCGCGCCCTCGGCAGGCGGGCAGCCTGCCCAGAGGCTCGGCCCCGCCCCGGCGCAGCTCCTGGCCGTCCCGCCCATCGAGACGGTGCGGATCGGGTTCGTGGGGGTCGGGGGGATGGGGACGGTCCACGTCCGCAACCTCGCCCGGATCGAGGGGGCGCGGATCCAGGCCGTCTGCGACATCCGCCCGGAGCACGCCGAGCGGGCCCGCCAGATCATCGTGGAGGCCGGCCACCCGGCGCCGACGCTCTACACGCGCGGCGAGCGCGACTTCGAGCGGATGTGTGGCGAGGAGGACCTCGACCTGGTCTACAACGCCACGCCGTGGCGGTGGCACGTGCCCATCGCTCTCGCCGCGATGGCCCACGGCAAGCACACCGCCAGCGAGGTGCCCTTCGCCTACCGCGTGGACGACTGCTGGGCCCTCGTCGAGGCCGCCGAGAAGCACGGCAAGCACTGTGTGATGATGGAGAACTGCAACTACGACCGGCCCGAGATGATGGTGCTCAACATGGTCCGGCAGGGCGTCCTCGGCGACGTCCTCCACGCCGAGTGCGGCTACCTGCACGACCTCCGCGCCATCAAGTTCGCCGACGAGGGGGAGGGCCTGTGGCGGCGCGACCATTCCATGACGCGCAACGGCAACCTCTACCCGACGCACGGCCTCGGCCCGGTCGCCAACTGCATGGACATCAACCGGGGCGACCGGCTCGACTACCTCGTCTCGATGAGCAGCCCCTCGCGCGGCCTCCAGCGGTGGGCCGAGGAGCACTACCCGCCGGGCCATCCGAAGCGGCAGGAGACCTACGTGCTGGGCGACGTCAACACGACGCTCATCAAGACCGCGCAGGGGCGCACGATCTTCCTCAGCCACGACACGAACCTGCCGCGCCCCTACAGCCGCATCCACCACGTGCAGGGCACCCGGGGGCTCTTCCAGGGCTACCCGCACCGCGTCTACATCGAAGGTGAGAGCGAGCCGCACCGCTGGGACGACGCCGACGCCTGGTACGAACGCTACGACCACCCCCTCTGGAAGACCGAGGCGCGCAACGCCCAGGGCATCGGCCACGGCGGCATGGACTACCTCGAAGACTATCGCCTCATCCACTGCCTCCGCCACGGCCTCCCGACCGACATGAACGTCTACGACGCGGCCGTGCACAGCGCCATCTGCGAGCTCACCGAACGCTCCGTGGCTGAGGGCAGCCGCCCGGTCGAGATCCCCGACTTCACGCGCGGCCGCTGGAAGGAGTGGCCGCGCTGGGAGATCGACGGGTAAGCGGCCGTGATCGTCTAACCATCTGCAAGCTGATGCGCCTCGCGTTCCCAATTCTCTGCGTGCTCCTCGCCGCGCCCGTGGCGGCGCAACCTGCGGAGCGACCTCGCGCCCGCGAGGCCGGCGTCGCCGTGGGCATCCTGCCGCCCGGTCCCCTGAACGCCATCACGGACGTGGCCGGCGTGCGGGTGGGGCACGCGACGGTCGTCGAGGGCGACTCGGTGCGGACGGGCGTGACGGCGATCCTCCCGCACGGCGGCAACGTCTACCGGGAGCGCGTGCCCGCCGCGATTGTGGTGGGCAACGGCTTCGGCAAGCTGCTGGGCGTGACCCAGGTGCGCGAGCTGGGCGAGCTCGAGACGCCGATCCTGCTCACCTGTACGCTCTGCGTCTGGCGCGCGGCCGACGCCCTCGTCGAGATTCTGCTGGCCGAGCCGGGGATGGAGGACGTGCGTTCGATCAACCCCGTGGTGGGCGAGACGAACGACGGCTACCTGAACGCTATCCGGCGCCGCCCCATCGCGAAGGAGCACGTGGCTGCCGCGCTCGCCGCCGCCGGCACCGGCGCCGTGGCCGAGGGGGCCGTGGGGGCCGGCACCGGCACGGCGGCCTTCGGGTGGAAGGGCGGCATCGGCACCAGCTCGCGGGCGCTCCCGGAGCGTCTCGGCGGGCACACGGTGGGTGTGCTCGTGCAGGCCAACTTCGGCGGGGTGCTCACGATCAACGGGGCGCCCGTCGGCCGTGAGCTCGGGCGGTACGCCTTCCAGCGGGCGCTGGGCGAGAGCGCCGACGGCAGCATCATGATGGTCGTCGCCACCGACGCGCCGCTGGACGCCCGGCTGCTGGAGCGCCTCGCCCACCGCGCCCTCGCCGGCCTCGCCCGCACGGGCGCCAGCTTCACGAACGGCTCCGGTGATTACGTGATCGCGTTCTCGACGACGGGCTTCGCCCGGCCCCTCGTCTCCAACGACGGGATGTCGGCGCTCTTCCAGGCCGCCGCCGAGGCCACGGAAGAAGCCGTCTACAATGCCCTCTTCCGCGCCGAGACGGTGCAGGGCCATCGCGGCACGCTGGAGGCGTTGCCGCTCGAACCCACGCTGGAGATCCTGCGCCGCTACAACGCCCTCGGGTGGGACCGCACCCTCCCGCCGGGGAATTGATCGAGAGAAGCGCAGTGCCTGGAGAGAGCCTCCATCCCTGTTACCCGAGCCGAATCGCCATGCGAGCCACGACGCCTCCCGTCCTGATGCTCCTTTTCTTCCTCCTCGCCTGCGGTGGGGTGGAGGCCACCGAGCCGGAGGCGCCGGGCGTGGTGCCGGGGAAGGACGTGATCGCCACGCGCGTGGCCGAGGCCGAGGAGCGTCTGCGGGGGCACGGCGAGGCCGGGCAGCGGGCGCTCGCCGCCATCGCAGCGCACGGAGGGCTCCCGCGGTGGTACGCCAACGGCCCC
>JAWWAN010000148.1:0-7773 GCA_033721675.1 Rhodothermales bacterium
ATCCCGCCGCCCCACGGCACGAGGATGGACCGGATCTCGGCCAGCCCCCGGTCCTTCAGGATCGCGAGGTCCGCCGGGGTGTCCAGGACGACGCGCTTGACCGGGTTCTCGTAGGCCCGCCGGACGCCGCCACGCCAGCCCATCAGCAGCAGGTCGGCACGGCGCGCCGACGTCTCGGCCACGAGCCCGCCGAAGACGTCGTGCGCGACGTCCGTGACGGGTTCGATCGTGGTCTGGTCGAGCGGGCGGCCCCCCTCGCCTGCCGTGCGGGCCTCGGCGCGGGCTTCCCGGACGAGCCGGTCCAGGGTGCGCTCGACTGCGGGGCGTTTCTGGGCGAGGCGCTCGCGGGCGACGGTGAGGGGCGTCTGCAGCGGGACGCGCACGAGGTTCAGCCCCAGCACGCTCCCGCCCTCGGCCTCGCCCGTGGCCACGTACCGCCCCAGCCGCAGCAGATCGGCGCCGTGCGCGGGGTTGGCGAGGGCCACCAGCACCCGGCGCGGGCTGCGCGCCTCGACGGCCTCGCGCACCGGCGCCTCGGCCTCGGCTTCGGCGGCGTACCGGGGCGTCGGCTGGAAGAACACGCCCCAGCCCGCCTCGGCCCAGCGCGCCCGGAAGCGCGGCCCGGCGTGCTCGATCTCGACGCGGCGGCGGCCCCAGACGGCGTACCACGTCAGGCTGAAGAGGATCAGCACGCCGAGCGCCGCCTGCGCGAAGAGCCCGGAGTAGAGGATGATGCCCAGGCACGCAGCCGCCGCGAAGAGCTGCACGAACGGGTAGCCCGGCGTCCGGTACGACGGCCGGTACCAGTCCGGGCGGGCCGCGCGTAGGAAGACGCAGCCGACGTTGAGGGCGGCGTAGCTGTAGAGCTGGAGCACGCTGGCGGTCTTGGCGAGCGTCTCCAGGCTCTCGATCAGCAGCAGCGCGAGCGCCAGGACGCCGGTGAGGAGGATGGCCCGGTACGGCGTCAGCCGCTTCGGGTGGATCGTGCTGAGTGCGTTCGGGATCATCCGGTCCCGCGCCATCGCGAGGTTGATGCGCGAGGCCGCCATGATGCTGGCATTCGCCGAGGAGAGCGTCGCCAGCAGGCCCGCGAAGATGATCGCCCCGGCCCCGAAGCCGCCCAGGATCGCGCGGGCGGCGGCCGTCAGCGGATCGCGCACGGTGCCGATGGTGCGCTGCGGGAAGATCCCGGCGATGATGAGCACGACGAGCACGTAGAGCAGCGTCACCAGGATCACGGAGCCGATGAGCGTGCGCGGCAGGTTCTTCGCGGGGTCTTTGATCTCCTCGGCGACGGCCGCGATCTTGACGAAACCCAGGAACGAGACGAAGACGAGCGCCGTCGTCGAGGCGATCGGGGCGCTGCCGAACGGCAGGAACGGGGTGAAGTTCTCCGCCTCCATCTCGAAGACGGCGAAGACGCTGAAGCCGCCGAGGATCACCAGCAGCGTGAGCACCACGATCACCTGCGTCCGCCCCGACTCTTTGGCGCCGACGACGTTGAGGGCGGTGAGCAGAATGCCGCCGAGGAAGGCCCCCCAGAACGGGGTCAGCGGGAGGAACTGGGCGAGGTACTCGCCGAGCCCGAAGAGATAGAAGGCGATGGCGAAGGTCAGGCTGAGCCAGATCCCGACGCCGGAGATCGCCCCGAAGGCCGGCCCGAGCGCCCGCGAGACGAAGTAATAATCGCCGCCGGAGGTGGGCATCCCCGTGGCGAGCTCGGCTGCGCTGGCTGCGGTGATGACGCATACCAGCCCGGCGCCGAGGTACGAGAAGATGGCGGCCGGGCCGGTGAGGGCCACGGCCACGCCGGAGAGCAGGAAGATGCCCGCCCCGATCATCGTGCCCACGCCGATGGTCAGCGCGTCCCAAAAGCCGAGCTGGCGGAGCAGGTGGTTCTGTGCACTCAAACCGGTACCTCCGAGGCAAAAAAAACCGATGGATTACTCGTCGTCCAGAGCACGGAGCCAGATGGCGCGGTAGCGGACGGGCTCGTCGTGGTCCTGCAAAAGCAGCGGCAGGCGCTCCGGGTGGGGCGTGTAGGGCGGGCGGTCCCGGTGGGCCGTCGGGCCGGTGAGGGGCACGGCGTCGTGGACGAGCACGCCATTGTGGAAGAGCGTGACGGTGGCCGGGCGCCGCAGCGAGCCGTCGTCGGCGAAGCGGGGGCGGCGGAAGACGAGGTCGTAGGTCTGCCACGCGCCGGGCGGCCGGCTCGCATTGACGCGGGGTGGATACTGGCCGTAGATGGCCGCGGCCTGGCCGTCCGGGTAGGTGTCGTTCTCGAACGAGTTGAGCACCTGCACCTCGTAGCGTTCCATCAGGAAGACGCCGCTGTTTCCGCTGTCCTGCCCGCTTCCGCTGTTGGGGGCGGCCCATTCCAGATGGAGCTGCACGTCGCCGAAGGCCTCGCGCGTGCGGAGGGCGCCGGCGCCGGGCACCACCTCCATGTAACCGTCCCGCACGGTCCATCCGGCGGCCCGGCCGTCCGGGTGTTGCCAGGCGCCGAGCCCGCTGCCGTCGAAGAGGACGACGGCGTCGGACGGCGGCGGAACGGGAGGGCGCTCCGGGCCGGGATCCACCCGAGGGGGGCGCGGCCGGTCCGTGGCGTGTACGGGCCAGTCGTGCGGCCGGTGGCTCTGCGCAGAGACCGAGCCGGCCGCGAGCAGGAGCACGCTGAGGAGTGTGAAGCGAGGCAGGGTCGGGCGGGGCATGGGCAACGAACGGACGGACGAGGCAAGAATATCCTAGAGGATACGGGAAACTCACTCGTCGCGCAGGAACGCCAGCAGGTCGGCGACGCCCTGGGCGTCCAGGCCGCCGAGCAGGCCGGCCGGCATGGCCGAGCCGGGCGCAGGCTCGATGACCGCGAGGTCGGCGCGCGGCACCGTCACCGCCCCGGCGAGCGTCCGCAGCGTCAGCGCGTTCGCCGTCTCGCCGTCCAGGATGCCCGTCACGGCGCCGCCGCTTTTCCGGAGCACATACCATTGCTCGTAGCCGTCGGCGATGGACCGGGCGGGGTCTTGCACGGCGGCAATCAGGTGGGCGCGCGGCCAGTGGCGGACCGTGGCGAGGTCTGGCCCGAAACCGGTGCCCGCGACGGGGCCGGCGCGGTGGCACGCGGCACAGCGCTGCGCGAAGACGTCGGCTCCGCGCCGGGCATCGCCGGGGAGGGTGAGGGCCTCGTCGAGCGCGCCCGCGCTGGTGGCTTCGGGGTCGTCGGTGACGTAGAGCAGGCGGCGGGCGCGGTCGCGGACGGGGGCGTCGGTGTCTCGCATGAGCACCACGCGCCGCTGCCACCCGATGGTCGCCGGCAGCACGGTCCCGGCCTCCACGGCGTCGAGCAGCAGCGCCATCCGGGCCTCGTCCGTCATGAACACGTCCACGGCGCGGGTGCGGAGCGTGGGGGAGAGGGTGGGCCAGGCGCCGAGGAGGTGGCGGGCAGGCGCCGTCCCTGGCAGGCGGCCGAGGGCGTCCAGGGCGGCTTCCTGGACGGGCATCGGCTCGGCGGCGTCGATCAGGGCGGCGAAGAGGCCGTCCGGGGCCTCGCCGGGGGCGAGGGCGAGGAGGCGCACGGCGTCGGCGCGGCGCGGGGCGTCGTGCGTGCCGTCGGCGGCGAGGCGGGAGGCGCGGGCGGCGGCGCCGTCCGGCAGGGGGCCGGTGGCGAGCAGGCCGAGGAGGGCACTGCGCAGGGCTGCGTCGCTGGTCGTGAAGAACCGGTCGGCGAGGGGTTCTCGGTGTGGGCGCAGCAGGCTCGGCCGCCCCCGGATGCCTTCGGCGAGGCCGCCCATCGCGGGCGCCTGCCACCACCCGGCATATCCCTCGGCGGGGTGGAGCAGGCGGCGGATCGTCGCCTCGTCGCCGGAAGCCCCGGCGAGGTGGCCGAGGCGTTCGAAGAGGAGCCGCCGCCCGTCCGTCTCGTGATCGGCGAGGGTGTGGATGGCGGCGTCCAGCACGTCGGCAGCGCGGAGGTCTCGGGCGGTGAGGGCGGCGAGTTGCATCCAGGGGTCGTCCACGTGCGCGAAGAGGAGGCGCTGCCGCACGGCCCGGGCCGCGGGCGTGGCGCGGTCGCCGAGGGTCAGGAGGAGCTGGTAGCGGACGCGCGGGCTCGGGTCGTCGGCGAGGGGAAGGAGCGCCTCGGCGAGGGTGGCGTCCCCCTCCAGACGCGGCTCGGCCAGCAGGATGGCATGCTCGCGGACGCCGGGGGCGGCATCCTGCAGCGCTTCCAGAAGGACCGAGGCGTTGAGCGTGCCGAGGCGGTTGAGCGTGTGGAGCGCGTGGACGCGCGCCTCGGGCATGGCTCCGGCGCGGGCGATCTCGGTGAGCAGCGGCACGGCGTCCGTGCCGCCCCGGTCCAGCAGGAGCCGCTGCGCGTGGAGGCGCCGCCAGCCGTTGGCGTCCTCCAATGCGCGGACGAGCCCGGCGGGGTCCGCCGGGAGCTGCGGGCGGCCGAGCCAGCCGGGCTCACCTGCACCGTCGGGCACGATGCGGTAGATGCGGCCCCGGTCCGAGCCCTCGTACAGATCCTCGGTGGCGGCCACCGTGTCGTCCATCCACTCGGGATGCTCGACGATGCGGCGGTAGTAGTCGATCACGTAGAGCGCGCCGTCGGGGCCGGTATAGAAGCCCACGGGCCGGAACCACGCGTCTTCGGAGGCCAGAAACTCGCGCCCTTCCCGGTGCCGCCGGGCGGTGAACGAGGCGCCGTCCGGCGCGATGAGGTCGACGTGGACGAGGTTGTGGACGGGCTCGGCGACGAAGACGGCGTGCTCGAACGGGGTGGGGAACGCGCCGCCGAGGTAGGCCGCGATGCCGCAAGCCGAGGTGAAGACGCCGCGATCCGTCAGGAGCTGGTGCTGCGGGCCCAGCGTGATCGGATAGACCTCGGCCGCCGCGCCGTGGTCCGGCGTGTCGGCCAGGGCGGAGCGGATGGGGAGGTCCGGGTTGCGCGTCTGGTAGCGCCACGCCAGCATCTCGTGGAAGAGGTGGCGGTCATTGTTGACGAGGAAGTGGCGGCCGAAGGCGTCGAACGTGTGCCCGAACTGGGTCCAGCCACTCATCGTCTCCAGCGCGCGGGAGTCCGGGTGGAAGCGGACGTTGCGGTCGTAGCCGTTCGTGCCGAGCGTGGGGGCGTCCGGCGCGCCGGGGAAGCGGATCGTCTCGCCGCGCCCGCCGAAGATATCGCCGAACTTCTTGGTCCACCAGGCGGTGCCGCTGTTGGCGAGGTAGATCCAGCCGTCGAGGCCGAAGCGCGGCGCGTTGAAGTTGTGCTGGGGGTTCGAGCGGGCGAAGCCGGTGAGGACGGCCCGGCGGACGTCCGCGCGGCCGTCGCCCGTAGTGTCTTCGAGGTAGAGCACGTCCGGCGCGTCGGTGACGAGCAGGCCGCCTTTCCAGCGCATCAGGCCGGTGGGGAGCGTCAGGCCATCGGCGAAGACCGAGGCCGAGTCCGGCCGGCCGTCGGCGTCGGCGTCGTGGAGCTGCATCACGCGGCCGGAGCCGCCGACGTCGAGCGGGTAGCCGGGCATCTCGACGACGAAGAGGCGGCCGTGCTCGTCGATCTCCATCGCCACGGGGTCCCGCACGAGCGGCTCGGCGGCGAACGGCTCGATCCGAAAGCCGGCGGCGATCTCGAACGTCGCGAGGGCGTCGGCGGGGGCGTAGGGCGGCGGCGGCTCGGGGGTGCCCGGGGGCAGGGCGGCGAGCGTCAGCAGGGCGGCGAGTGTCAGCAGGGCGGCGGCGAGGGGCGGGAGGGCGTAGCGCAGCACGGGGAGACGGCTCATGGGGCAGCACCATCGTGGTTGCAAGTGCATCGGCGCGCGGCTATTTTGATCCTCCCACCGCGTCTTCGATCCCGCCGCGCCTAGCCAGGAAGGTACGGCGTTCTTCCGCCACACGCCACGTGGCCCCGCGCCCCCCGGCGCCCGCTCCTCCGTAGCGCCGCGCACCGGCTGCCGTGGCCTCAGTCTACCCGTCCATGCCTGTAAAGAACGTGAACGTGGCTCGCCGCCGGGACGAGTTCGACGCCATCGTCGTCGGCTCCGGCATCACCGGCGGCTACGCGGCCAAGGAGCTGTGCGAGAAGGGGCTCAAGGTGCTCGTGCTCGAACGCGGGCGCCCCCTCGAACACGGCAGAGACTACATCACCGAGCACACGAAGAGCTGGGAGATGGAGCACCGGGGGCGCGGCTTCCCGGAGCGCTACGCGCGGGACTTCCCCGTGCAGAGCCGCACCTACGCCTTCGGCGAGGCCACCGAGCACTTCTTCCACAAGGACGCGGACAGCCCGTACATCGAGGAGAAGCCCTTCACCTGGATCCGGGGCGGGCGCGTCGGCGGGCGGTCGCTGCTGTGGGGGCGGCAGTGCTACCGGTGGGGCGCGATGGACTTCGAGGCCAACGAGAAGGAAGGCATCGGCACGCCCTGGCCCATCGGCTACGACGACCTCGCGCCGTGGTACGATTACGTCGAGTCGTTCGTCGGCATCAGCGGGCAGGCCGAGGGCGTGGCCGCCTGCCCGGACGGCCAGTTCCTCCCGCCGATGGCGATGAACCGGGTGGAGCGCGTCGTCAAGGAGGGCATCGAGCGGGCGTTCCCCGAGCGGGTGATGACGATTGGCCGGTGCGCCGTGCTGACGCAGCCCCACAACGGCCGGGCGGCCTGCCACTACTGCGGCCCCTGCCAGCGCGGCTGCTCGCCCGGCGCCTACTTCAGCAGCCTCAGCGCCACGCTGCCGGCCGCCGAGGCGACGGGCAACCTCACGCTCCGCGCCAACAGCGTCGTCCACTCGGTCATCTACGACGAAGAGGCCGACCGCGCCACGGGCGTCCGCGTCATCGACGCCGAGACGCTGGAGCCGGCCGAGTTCTACGGGCGCCTGATCTTCCTCTGCGCCTCCACGCTCGGCTCCACCCACATCCTGCTGCACTCGACGAGCCCCCGCTTCCCGGACGGCCTGGCCAACTCCAGCGGCGCCCTCGGCCATTACCTGATGGACCACCACTTCCAGCTCGGCGCGCGCGGCACGATGGAAGGGCACGAAGACCGCTACTACGTGGGCAACCGGCCCAACGGCATCTACATCCCGCGCTTCCGCAACGTCTCGAGGCAAACCGAGCAGCCGGACTTCGTGCGCGGCTACGGCTACCAGGGCAGCGCCGGCCGGCCGTCGTGGTGGCGCCCCCTGCGCGGCTTCGGGGCGGATTTCAAGCACGCCCTCCGCCAGCCCGGCCCCTGGGAGATGACGCTGACGGCCTTCGGCGAGATGCTGCCACGCTACGAGAACCAGGTCTCGCTCGACCCCGACCGCACCGACAAGTACGGCATCCCCCTCCTCCGCATCGCGTGCGACTTCGGCGACAACGAGTTCGCCATGCGGCAGGACATGGTCCAGCAGGCCGTCGACATGCTCGAGGCCGCGGGCTGCACGGACGTACGGCCCTACGACAACTTCAGCGAGGACGGCTACGGCGCCGAGCCGGGCCTGGGCATCCACGAGATGGGCACCGCCCGCATGGGCCGCGACCCCCGCGAGTCCGTCCTCAACGGCTACAACCAGGCCCACGACGTCCCCAACCTGTTCGTCACCGACGGCGCGTGCATGGCCTCGTCGGCCTGCCAGAACCCGTCGATCACCTACATGGCCCTCACCGCCCGCGCCGCCGACTTTGCGGTCCGCGAGCTGAATCGGCGCAACCTGTGACCGGGAGCCAGCCCATGAACAACGACGACACGCGGTACGGCGTCATGGACCGGCGCGAGGCCATCCGCCGCGTCACG
>JAWWAN010000149.1:0-7740 GCA_033721675.1 Rhodothermales bacterium
AAGTTCACGGTGGACGACACGATCGCGCGCGACGCCCCCGCACGCCCCCGCATCCCCCGCGACGACGCCGACGACTACGCCGAGGAGGCCATCCAGGCGCGGCAGCGGTTCGTGAAAGAATACACCGGCCAGCGGCTGGAGCACGTCGGCCGTTATTCCATCGACCCCCACCTCACCGACGGCAACATCGAGCACTTCACCGGCGTGGCGCAGGTGCCGCTCGGGCTGGCCGGCCCCCTGCGCGTCAACGGCGAGCACGCCGACGGCGAGTTCATCATCCCGCTCGCCACCACCGAGGGCACGCTGGTGGCCTCCTACAACCGGGGCATCAAGCTGCTCAACCTGTGCGGCGGCGCGCGGTGCACGGTCAACGGGGATGCCATGCAGCGCGCGCCCGTCTTCGTCTTCGAAGACGCCCGCCAGGCCCGCGCCTTCTCCGAGTGGGTGGACGAACACTTCGACGCGATTGCCGAGGAGGCCGAGGCCACCAGCAGCGTCGCCAAGCTCCAGTACATCGATACGTTCCTGGCGAGCAAGTTCGCCTACCTGCGCTTCAACTACTCCACGGGCGACGCCGCCGGCCAGAACATGGTGGGCCGCGCCACGTTCGCCGCGTGCTCGTGGATCCTCGACCACTACGAGGGCATCGCGCACTTCTACCTGGAGTCCAACCTGGCGACGGACAAGAAGGCCAGCCAGGTCAACGTGATGCGCACGCGCGGCAAGCGCGTCGTGGCCGAGGCCGTGATCCCGCGGGACGTCCTGATCCAGCACATGCGCGTGACGCCCGAGGCGCTGCACTACCACGGGCAGGTCGCGAACGTCGGCACGATCCTCTCCGGCGCCAACAACAACGGGCTGCACTCGGCGAACGCCATCACGGCCATCTTCATCGCCACCGGGCAGGACGTGGCGAACGTCTCGGAGTCCAGCGCGGGCATCATCTACACGGAGCTGACGCCCGAGAACGACCTCTACATCTCGATCACGATCCCGTCGCTCATCGTGGCCACCTACGGCGGCGGCACGGGCCTGCCCACGCAGCGCGAGTGCCTGGAGCTGCTGGGCTGCTACGGCAAAGGCAAGGTCTACAAGTTCGCCGAGATCGTGGCGGGCGCCGTCCTGGCGGGCGAGCTCTCCCTCGCCTCCGCCATCTCGTCGTCAGACTGGGTCTCCAGCCACGAGGCGTACGGCCGGAACCGGTAGGCGCCGTGCGGGCGCCGGATCAGCCCGGCGCGGCGGTTCGTAGGAAGGCAGAACGCCCGGCCTTCCTCCGGCCGCACGTCCGAATCCATCATGCCCGACGAGCCGACATCGCCCCCCTCGACGCCGCCGGAGCCGCCGCGCTCTGAGGCCGAGGCGCTGCCGTCGGCGGACGGGCAGGCCGGGGCGCCGCCCGCGCTGCCGGCGCCGCCCGAGAAGCCGTACAAGCCGCCGACGTTCATCTTCGACCCGCTGCGGCCCTACAAGGGCGCCGTGCGGCGGTTCTTCATCGCCTACCAGCACACCGTGGGGCTGCTGATGGGCGGGCTCGTGGCCTACGTCCGCGCCCTGCCGCCGGAGCGCCGCCGGTACCTCCGCTCGCCCGGCGTGCGGCTCGCCGCGTTCCTGCTCAAGCCGTTCGTCCGCCGCGACCTCGTCCACCTGCCCTTCGCGCAGCAGCTCCGCCGCCGGCTGGAGATGCTGGGCCCGACGTTCATCAAGCTCGGGCAGGTGATGGCGATCCGCGAGGACCTGCTGCCGCCCTCGGTCACCTCGGAGCTGAAGAACCTCTTCGACCGGCTCCCGGCGATCCCGTTCGAGCAGGTGCGGGCGATCATTGAGGAGAGCCTGCGGCAGCCCGCCGACGTCCTGTTCCGCGAGATCGACGCGGCGCCGCTCGGGTCGGCCTCCATCGCGCAGGCGCACCGGGCCGTCACGCGCGCGGGCCGGGAGGTCGTCGTCAAGGTGATGAAGCCCGGCATCCGGGAGGCCGTGGAGGCCGACCTGAAGATGCTGGAGGCCGTCGGGATCGTGCTGCAGAAGATCATCCCGCGCTACCAGCCGCGCCGCATCGTCGAGGAGTTCAGCGCCTACACCCTCCGCGAGGTCGATTACACCTACGAGGCCGACAACGCCGAGATCTTCGCGGCCAACTTCCGCGACCTGCCGGAGGTGGTCTTCCCCACCATCCTCCGCGCGCTCAGCACCGAGGACGTGCTGACGATGACGTTCCTCGACGGCTTCAGCCCCGGCACCCCGCAGGCCGCCGCCCTCACCGACGCCCAGCGCCGGCAGGTCATCGACCTCGGCGCCGCCGCCATCATCCGGATGCTCTACCACGACGGCTTCTTCCACGCCGACCTCCACGCCGGAAACCTCAAGATCCTGCCCCAGCCGGACGGCACGGTGCACGTCGGCTTCATCGACGTCGGGATGGTGGGGCGGTTCGAGGAGAAGACGCGGCGGCGGATGCTCTACTACTTCAACGCGCTCGTGAGCGGCGACGTCGACGGCGCGGCGCGCTACCTGACGGACATGGCCGTCGTGGCGCGCGGCGGCGACCCCCAGGGCTTCCGGCGCGCCGTGGCCGACCTCTGCCGGCGGTTCGTGATGCATGGCACGACGGGCGACGTGAGCGTGGCCCAGCTCATCCTCCAGAGCGTCGGGCTGGCGGGCAAGTACCGCCTCTTCTTCCCGGTCGAAATGACGCTCATGGTGAAGGCGCTCGTGACGTTCGAGGGCGTCGGGCGGATGCTCGACCCCGCCCTCGACATCGCGGCCGTCTCGCGCCGCCACGTGGGCCGCATCTTCCGCAAGCACTTCGACCCCGAGGCCATCACGCGGCGGCTGATGAGCAGCGCGCCCGAGATGGTGGACCTGCTCGTGGAGGCCCCGCGCCTGCTCGCCACCGGCGTCAAGTTCGCCGACGAGCAGCTGACGGACCGCAGCCCGCAGAACCCGCTGGCCGGTCTCCGCAGCGGCATCCTTGCCGGCGCCTGCATCGTCGGCGGCGTGCTGGCGCTCGTGCAGGGCGCCCCCCTCCTGGTCTGGCTCGCCCTGTTCTTCATCGGCTTCCTGCTGTCGGTGTTGGGGAAGAAGTAGCCACTGGCCCCGTGGGGGAGGCGCCCCAGTGGCCAGTCCCTCACCCCCATTCTTTACACGATCCTGACCCCATCTTTTCCGGCGCAGGGGTTATTTTATAGACCCACGGCAGGCCGCCGCGAGGGGCCTGCCCGAAAAGCGCTTTCAGCAGCCTATTCACGAGGGGTAGCATAGACCTATGGAGACGATCAGCCTCGAAGCCTACGACATCCATGTGAAGCAGGTGTTGCGCAACGTAGCACCGGCCAAGCTCTACGAGGAAGCCATCCGCTGCGACCCCACCGCCGCCATCATGAACACGGGCGCGCTCCGCATCGAGTCGGGCGAGAAGACCGGCCGCAGCCCCGCCGACAAGCGCGTGGTCCGCAACCCGGAGAGCGAGGACGACATCTGGTGGGGCCGCATCAACATCGAGCTGGACGAGCACACGTTCCTGGTCAACCGCGAGCGCGCGATCGACTACCTCAACACCCGCGAGCAGCTCTACGTCGTCGACGGGTACGCCGGCTGGGATCCGACGTACCGTCTGAAGGTCCGCATCATCTGCACGCGGCCCTACCATGCCCTCTTCATGCACAACATGCTCATCCGCCTCTCGGATGAGGAGCTGGCCGACTTCGGCGAGCCCGACTTCGTCGTCTTCAACGCGGGCCAGTTCCCGGCCAACCGCCACACCACCCACATGACCTCGAAGACGAGCGTCGACGTGGACTTCGAGGCGCGCGAGATGGTCATCCTCGGCACCGAGTACGCCGGCGAGATGAAGAAGGGCATCTTCACCGTGATGAACTACCTCATGCCCAAGCGCGGCGTGCTCTCCATGCACTGCTCGGCCAACGAAGGCGAGCAGGGCGACGTCTCGCTCTTCTTCGGCCTCTCCGGCACCGGCAAGACCACGCTCTCGGCCGACGCCCGCCGCCAGCTCATCGGCGACGACGAGCACTGCTGGAGCGACGACGGCATCTTCAACATCGAGGGCGGGTGCTACGCCAAGGCCATCGACCTCTCGGCCGAGAAGGAGCCGGAGATCTTCGCCGCCATCCGGTACGGGACCGTCCTGGAGAACGTCGTCTACGACCCGCGCACCCGCGAGGTGGACTACCGCGACACCTCGATCACGCAGAACACGCGCGCCTCGTATCCCATCGAGTTCATCCCCAACGCGAAGATCCCGTGCGAGGCCGGGCACCCGAGCCACGTCATCTTCCTCACCTACGACGCCTTCGGGGTGCTGCCTCCGGTGAGCAAGCTCTCGCCCGAGCAGGCCATGTACCACTTCATCAGCGGCTACACCTCCAAGGTGGCCGGCACCGAGATGGGCGTGACCGAGCCGGAGCCGGCCTTCTCCGCCTGCTTCGGCGCGCCGTTCATGGTGTGGCACCCGAGCAAGTACGCCGAGCTCCTGGCCGAGAAGATGCGCACGCACGAGGCCGAGGCCTGGCTCATCAACACGGGCCTCACCGGCGGCCCCTACGGCACCGGCCAGCGCATGAGCCTCCCGTACACGCGCGCCATCATCGACGCCATCCACGACGGCGCGCTGGCCGACGTGCCGACCGTCGAAGACCCCGTCTTCGGCTTCGCCATCCCCACGGAATGCCCCGGCGTGCCGGCGGAGATCCTCCAGCCGCGCAACACGTGGGCGGATACCGACGCCTACGACCGCGCCCGCCGCACGCTGGCCGAGCGCTTCGCCAAGAACTTCGAGAAGTACGCCGAGGGGTCGAGCCAGGACATCGTAGACGCCGGGCCGCGCCTGGAGCAGCCTGCGTGATGCGCCTCGCTGCGGGGCTGACGCTGCTCCTGCTGGCGGCCTGCGGCGGCGCGCCCCCCCCGCCGGAGGCCGGGCCGGACGCCGACGCCCGGGTCTTCCGCGACGAGGCCGACGCCGTCGGCCTCGGCTTCGTCCACGTCAACGGGATGACGGGCGCGAAGTACTTCGTCGAGATGGCGGGCGCCGGCGCGGCGCTGCTCGACTACGACGGCGACGGCGACCTCGACGCCTACCTCGTCCAGGGCCATGCCCTCGACGGCGCGGAAGACCCCGGCGCGCGCGACCGGCTCTTCCGCAACGAGCTGGCCGAGACCGGCCGCCTCGCCTTCACCGACGTCACCGCCGAGGCCGGCATCGCGGCGACCGGCTACGGGATGGGCGTGGCCACGGGGGATTACGACCGTGACGGCGACCCGGACCTCTACGTGACGAACTGGGGGCCGAACCAGCTCTGGCGCAACGACGGCGACGGCACGTTCACCGACGCCACCACCGACGGGCTCGACGACCCCCGCTGGTCCACGAGCGCCGCCTTCGTAGACTACGACCGCGACGGGTGGCTCGACCTCTACGTGGTCAACTACGTGGCCTACCGCCTGGAGAACGACCATCCGTGCTTCGCCACGCGGTCTGGCCGGCGCGACTACTGCGGGCCGCAGAGCTACGCCCCCGAGCCGGACCGCCTGCTCCGCAACCGCGGCGACGGGACCTTCGAGGACGTGACCGTGCCGATGGGGCTGGCTCGCGCCGCCGGCGCGGGCCTCGGCGTGGTCGTCCTCGACGCCGACGAGGACGGCTGGCCGGACCTCTACGTGGCCAACGACGGCATGGAAAACGGGCTCTGGATGAACCGGCAGGGCCAGCGCTTCGAGGACGAGGCCGCCCGTCGCGGCGCGGCCGTCAGCCTCCAGGGCGCGCCGCAGGCCAGCATGGGGCTGGTCGCCGAAGATTTCGACGGCGACGGCGACGACGACCTCTTCATGACGCACCTCAACGGCGAGGCCAACACGTACTACGAGAACCTCGGGCAGGGGCTCTTCGAGGATCGCAGCCGTCGCATCGGGCTCGGCCCGCCGAGCTGGCCCTTCACTGCCTTCGGCATCGCTGCGCTGGACTACGACCTCGACGGCCGCCTCGACCTGTTCATCGCCAATGGCGAGGTGCGCATCATCCCCGAGCAGGCCGATGCGGGCGAGCCGCTCCCCCTCCGCCAGCCGGACCAGCTCTTCCGCAACACGGGCGGCGCCTTCGAAGAGGTGAACGGATGGGCCGGCGCGCATACGGACCGCGCGGAGGTCGGGCGGGGCGTGGCCGTGGGCGACGTAGACAATGACGGCGACCCGGACGTGCTGCTCGTCAACAACAATGGCCCGGCCCGCCTGCTGCGCAACGAGGTCGGGCAGCAGGCGCACGGGCTCGGTCTGATGCCGGTCGATGCCGAAGGGCGCCCCGCCGTCGGTGCGCGCGCCGCACTCGTCCGCGCCGACGGAACCGCCCTCTGGCGCCGCAGTCACACCGACGGCAGCTACGGCAGCGCCCACGACCCGCGCATCGTCTTCGGGCTGGGCGACGACCCCGCTTACGCCCGCGTCCGCGTCCGCTGGCCGGACGGCACCGAAGAGGCGTGGGTGGGGCTGGCGCCGGGCGCTTACCACACCGTCGTCCAGGGGCAGGGGCAGCCGCTCGCGCCGTGATCCGCATGAACCGAGTTCTTCAACGTCTCGCTGTGCTGCTGCTGTTGGCGCTCGGCGCCGGGTGCGGGCGCGAGGCGCCCGAGGCCGCCCTGCGGCCGGTGACGCTGCCGGCTCTGGAGGGCCTCCCCGAGGCCGCGCAGACCCAGATCGCGCAGCAGCACGCCCGCACGCAGGCGTCGGGCGACGGCGAGGCCTACGGGACGCTCGGACAGATCCTCTTCACGTACGACTTCCTGGATCCTGCCGAGGCCGCCTTCCTGAACGCCGAGGCGCTCCTCCCGGAAGACCCGCGCTGGCCCTATTACCTCGGCATGCTCTACCGCCAGCAGGGCGCCTTCGCCGAGGCGGCCGCGCGGTTCGAGCAGGTGGCCGAACGCGCGCCGGACGACGTGCTGGCCCGAGTCCGCCTCGCCGAAGCCTATCTGGAGCTGGGGCGGACGGGCGACGCCCGCGCCCTCCTCGGCGAGGTTCTTCGTGCCGACCCCGACCTCGTCTTCGCCCGGTTCCTGCTCGGGCAGGTCGCCTACGAGACCGGTGCCTACCGCGAGGCCGCCGACCACTACGAGGCCGTGCTCGCGCGCCAGCCGGAAGCCACGCAGGTGCATGCGCCCCTCGCCCTCGCCTACCGCGCTCTGGGCGATGACGCCCGCAGCCGGAACCATCTGGAGCAGCGCGGCAACGGGCTGGTGCGGCTGGCCGACCCGCGCGTGCAGGCGCTCGACGCCTTCAAGCAGGCCACCGGGGCCACGGCGCAGACGCAGGGGGAGGCCCTGCTCAACGCGGGCCGCTACGCCGAGGCCGTGGCCGTGCTGGAACGCGCTGCGGGGCAGGAGGGGGCCGGCGCTTCCACCTTCCTCAACCTCGGCGTAGCCCGCGCCTACGCCGGCGACCAGGACGGCGCCGTGGAGGCCTTCGAGGAGGCACTGCGGCGCGACCCCACCAAGAGCAACGCGCATTTCAACCTCGGCGCCATCTACGCGGCGCGCGGGCAGCCGGAGCGCGCCGAGGCCGCCTTCCGCGCCGCCGCCACGCACGACCCGCGCAGTGGCCGGGCGCATCTGGAACTGGCCGAGATCCTGCGCCGCTCGGGCCGCTGCGCCGAGGCCGTGCCGCACTTCGAGCAGGCCCTGGCGATCCTCCCCGGCGACGTCGGGGCGCGCCAGCACCTGGCGCTGTGCTACCTGCGCG
>JAWWAN010000150.1:0-7727 GCA_033721675.1 Rhodothermales bacterium
CGGCTCCACACGCTCTTCGAGGGCACGCAGGTGGCCGGCTACCTCTACGCCGACTTCTTCGTGACGCTCGCCGTCTTCGCGCTCCTGATCGTCGGGCTGAGCATCGTCAGCGGGCTGTTCTCGTTCCTGATGCGGCGCACCATCGTCGTAGCCTCGCGCCACATCGAGTACGACCTCCGGAACGAGCTCTACGACCACCTCCAGCGGCTCTCGGCCCGGTTCTACCAGCACACCTCGACGGGCGACGTGATGACGCGCGCCACGAGCGACATCGAGCAGGTGCGCCGCTACATCGGCCCGGCCATCATGTACCTGACGCGGGCCAGCGTGATCGTGGTGACGGCCATCGTGGTGATGCTCATCATCTCGCCCAAGCTGACGCTCTACGCGCTGCTGCCGATGCCGCTGCTGGCGATCTCGGTGTTCTTCGTGGCCCACATGGTGCACAGCCGCAGCGAGGCCCTGCAGCGCCAGTACTCGGTGCTCACCAGCCGCGTGCAGGAGGCCCTCTCCGGCATCCGCGTGCTGAAGGCGTACACGCGCGAGCAGAGCGAGGCCGAGGCGTTCGAGCGCGAGAGCCTGGGCTACCAGGACCGGATGCTCAGCCTCGCCAAGGTGGACGCCTCCTGGCGGCCCGTCTTCCTGCTCCTGATCGGGCTCTCGCAGATCATCGTCGTCTGGGTCGGCGGGCGGCTCGTCGTCGAGGGCACGATCACGATCGGCAACATCGTCGAGTACATGATCTACGTGGCGCTGATGACGTGGCCCGTCGCCTCGCTCGGCTTCGTCATCACGATGGTGCAGCGCGCCGCCGCGTCCATGATCCGGCTCAACACGATCTTCGACGCCGTGCCCGAGGTGGCCGACGACGAGCGGACGGACCCGAGCGTGACGGCCATCGAGGGCGCCATCGCCTTCGAGGGCGTCTCCTTCCGCTACGGCGACGACACGGGCTGGGCGCTCCACGACCTCTCGTTCTCGATCCCGGCTGGGCAGACGCTCGCCATCGTCGGGCGGACCGGCGCGGGCAAGAGCACGCTCGTCGAACTCATCCCCCGCCTCTTCGACGCCACCGAGGGGACGGTGCGCATCGACGGGCGGGACGTGCGCGAGATCCCGCTGGAGGTGCTGCGCTCCAACATCGGGTACGTCCCGCAGGACGTCTTTCTCTTCTCCGACACCGTGGCGGGCAACATCGCCTTCGGCGCGCTGGACGCCGGCGAGGAGGCCATCGAGGAGGCCGCCCGCGAGGCCGAGCTGCTGGAGAACGTGCAGGGCTTCCCCAAGGGCTTCGAGACGTTCGTCGGCGAGCGCGGCATCACGCTCTCCGGTGGGCAGAAGCAGCGCTCCTCCATCGCACGCGCCCTCATCCGCCGGCCCCGGATCCTGATCCTCGACGACGCCCTCTCGGCCGTCGACACGAATACCGAAGCCCGGATCCTGGCGAACCTCCGCCGGCACTTCGGGCAGCGCACCGTCGTACTCGTCAGCCACCGGATCTCGGCCGTGCAGGCGGCGGACCTGATCCTCGTCCTCGAAGACGGGCGCATCGCCGAGCGCGGGACGCATGCAGACCTGATCCAGGGGGACGGCCTCTACGCGCGCCTCTACCGCAAGCAGTTGCTCGAAGAAGAGCTGGAGGCGCTGGGCTGACGCCGGCCCCCGTGCCGCGCGGCGGATTTCACTTGGTCTATCCCGCCGTACTTCTTAAATTTGGACCCTCCACATTCTGCCCACCGTGCCGCGAGCACACCCGGTCGATCCCATGAGAAACTACGTGTTTCGTCTCTTCGTGACCGGGGGCAGCGCCCGCTCCGAGGACGCCCTGAAGAATCTGCGCCGGATCTGTGAGGAGCACGTGGCCGGCCAGTACGATCTCTCGGTCATCGACGTGCTCGAACACCCCCAGCAGGCGGAGGCGCTCAAGATCCTCGCCACGCCGACGCTGATCAAGGACGGGCCGCCGCCGCCTCGCCGCCTCATCGGGGATCTCTCTGCATACATGGAGGTGGTCGACGGGCTCGACCTCCAACCGAAGGCCCCCAATACCGAATGAGCGGACCTCAGGCCGCGGCACGGGTCGCGAAGCTACGCACCGGCATCCCCGGCATCGACTTCCTCACCCACGGCGGGCTGCCGGAAGGGCGCACCTGCGTGGTCTCGGGGACGGCCGGCAGCGGCAAGACCATCCTGGCCCTCCACTTCCTCGCCGCCGGCATCGCGGAGGGGCAGCCGGGGGTCTTCGTCACATTCGAGGAGCCCGCCGAGGATCTGCGCCGCAACGTGGGCAGCTTCGGGTGGGACCTCGCCGCGTGGGAGCGCGGCGGCCGCCTCGCCATCATCGACGCCACGCCCGACCCGGCCACCGAGGAGGCCCTCGCCGTGGGGGACTATGACCTCGGCGGGCTGGTGAGCCGCATCGCCCACGCGGCCGGGCGCGTCGGCGCGCGCCGCATCGCCCTCGACTCCCTCGGGTCCCTCTTCGCGCAGTTCACCGACCATGGGATCGTGCGCCGCGAGATTCGCCGGATCCTCTCCTCGCTCCGGCCCCTGGGCCTGACCGGGCTGGCGACGAGCGAGCGCGTGGCCGAGTACGGCGCCGTCGGCCGGTTCGGCGTCGAGGAGTTCGTGGCCGACGGCGTGATCATCCTGCGCAACACCCTCACCGAGATGCGCCGCCGCCGGACGGTCGAGGTGCTCAAGATGCGGGGCAGCGCCCACGCCAAGGGCGAGCACCCGTTCATCATCCTCGACGGCGTCGGCGTCGAGGTCATCCCACTCTCGGCGCTCCGGCTCGACCCGCCCGCCTCGGACGTCCGCCGCCCCACCGGCATCCCCGAGCTGGACGCGATGTGCGGGGGGGGCTTCTTCGAGAACTCCATCGTGATCGTCTCGGGCGCCACCGGCACCGGCAAGACGCTGCTGGCCACCTACTTCCTCGGGGCCCTTCCGGACGAAGGCCCCGCGCTGATGGTCGCCTACGAGGAGGGACGCGAGCAGATCACCCGCAATGCCCGGAACTGGGGCCTCGACCTCGGCCCGCTCCTCACCTCCGGGCAGCTCCGCATCGAGTGTCGGTACCCGGAGGCCGCGGGCCTGGAGGATCATCTCGTCCATATCAAGCAGCTCGTCGATGCACACACCCCGAGCCGCCTCGTGATCGACAGCCTCTCGGCGCTCGAACGGATCGCTTCAGACAAGAGCTTCCGCGAGTTCGCCATCGACCTCACCGCCTTTCTCAAACAGCACAGTGTGCTGACGCTGCTGACGACGACGACGCCGACGCTGACCGGGGGGGCGTCTCTGACCAACACCCACATCTCGACCATCGCCGATGGCATCATCCTGCTGCGCCACGTGGAGCTCTACGGCGAGCTGCAACGCGGCCTGGCCGTGCTCAAGATGCGGGGGTCCGACGTAGACCGGCGCATCCGCGAGATCATCGTCTCGGGCGAGGGCCTGCGCATCGGCGAGCCCATCCGCAACGTCGCCGGGGTGCTCTCGGGCAACCTCACCTACATCCTCGACGACCAGTCCGGGTTCACCCGCATGGCGCCGCGCGGGCCGGCCGAGGGTGGAGACGGCCATCCCTCCTGAGTCTCCGCGTCGACGCGTTCTGCTCCATGCACGTCCTGCTCATCGCCAGCGCCGACGTAACGGCCCGGATGGTCCGCCAGATGCTGGAGGAGCCGGGCTCCGGCGCCGCGTTCCAGGTCACGCACGTCTACGGTGCCGAGGAGGCGCGCGCCGCGCTCGGCGCCGGCGGCATCGACGCCATCCTGGTCGATGCCTCGGGGGGGGGCACGGTGGAGGAACTGGCTGGGGAAGGGCTGTTCGACCGCCCGGAGGCCCTCGTGCTGCTGGCGGCCCAGGAAGACCCGGCGCTGGTGCGCGAGGTGCTCCTGCGGGGGGGGCAGGACTGCCTCGTGAAGAGTGCCCTGACGCCCGGCTGGCTCCGCGCCGCGCTGCGTACGGCCACCCTACGCGCGCGCATGCGGCGCGAGCGCGCCATCCAGGAGGCTCATTTCCATGCCGTCCTGGACCAGAGCGCAGACGGCATCCTGATCGTAGACCGGGAGGGCGCGATCCGCTATGCCAACGGGGCGGCCGAGGTACTGCTGAACCGGCCCCGTGCCGCGCTGGAAGGCGCCCTCTGGGGCTTTCCCGTCGGCGTCGACGGCCTGGCGGAGCTGGACGTCCACCCGGCGCCGGACGAGCACCGCGTGGTCGAGATGCGGACGGCCCCGCTCGAATGGGAGGGCGAGCTCGCCTACATCGCCACGCTGCGGGACGTGACGGCGCGCAAGGAGACCGAGGAGGCCCTCCGTGCCAGCGAGGCGCGCCTCCGCGCCGTGCTCGACGGCTCCAACGACTGCATCGCGGCGCTCTATCTCGACCTGACGTATCTCGCCTTCAACGAGGCCTACCGCAACATCATGTGGCGCATCTTCGGCGTCGAGGTAGAGGTGGGGATGAGCCTGAAAGAAGCCACCCGGACGCGCCCGGCCGAGGAGGAGGCGACGCTCGCGTTCTGGCGCCGCGCCCTCGAAGGCGAGACCTTCACCGCCGAGTACACCGTCGGTACGCTCGATGCGGGCGGCGCGGTCTTCGAGCTCCTCTTCAGCCCGATCCGTGGCCTCGGGGACCGGGTGATCGGCGCGGTGCACGTCATGCGAGACATCACCGAGCGCCGCCGCACGCTCGACGCCCTGCGGCGCACGACCGAGCGCCTCCGCCGTTCCAACGACGAACTCGCCCGCTTCGCCGACGTGGCCGGGCACGACCTGCGCGAACCGCTGCGCTCGACGAGCCTGTACCTGGAGATGCTCAGCGAGCGCTTCCCGGAGCACCTCAGCGACGAGGCCCGCCAGCTCATCGGCAGCGCCCTCGCCGGCCTCACCCGGATGCGCAGCCTGATCGACGATCTGCTGGAGTACGCCCGCGTCGATGCCCGCGCCCTCACGGTCAAGCAGGTCGAGGTGGAGCGCGTCGTCGAGCAGGTGCTGGTGACGATGGAGGGGGCGCTCGACGAGTCCGGCGCGGAGATCGTCGTCGGAGACCTCCCCACGGTCAAGGCGGATCCGAAGCAGCTGCGCCGGGTCTTCCAGAACCTGTTCTCCAACGCGATCAAGTTCCGCAACGAGAAGACGCCGCGCATCGAGGTGGCCGCCGAGCGTGGCGACGCCGCCTGGATCTTCTCGGTGGCGGACAACGGGATCGGCTTCGACCCCGCCTACGCGGACCATATCTTCGGGATGTTCGAGCGCCTCCACAACCGGACGGCCTACGAGGGCACCGGCATGGGGCTCTCGATCTGCGAGAAGATCGTGTCGCTCCACGGGGGCCAGATGTGGGTGGAGGCCGCCCCCGGCAAAGGCGCCACGTTCTTCTTCAGCCTCCCGGACGAGCTGCCTCCCGCCTGAACGGCCGTCGCCGCACACACAACCGCTGCCCTTCCCATGACCGATCCGACCGATCTGCGCTACCCGGTAGGCCGCTTCGAGCGGCCCGAGGAGCCCGTCACGCCGGCCCAGCGCCGCGCGTGGATCGGCGCCCTCGAAGCGGCCCCGGCGCAGCTCCGTGCCGCCGCCGAGGGCCTCACCGACGCCCAGCTCGACACCCCCTACCGGCCGGGCGGGTGGACCGTCCGCCAGGTCATCCATCACGTGCCGGACAGCCACCTCAACGCGTACGTCCGGTGCAAGTGGGCGCTGACGGAGGATGCCCCGGCCATCAAGACGTACGACGAGAAGGCGTGGGCGGAGCAGCCGGAGGCCCGCACGGGTCCGATCGCGCCCTCCCTGGCGTTGCTGGAGGCGTTGCACACGCGCTGGGTGGCGGCGCTGCACGCCCTCCCGGCAGACGCCTTCCAGCGCACCATCCGCCACCCCGAGTGGGGCTCCATCTCGCTGGACGCGCTGCTGGCGCTCTACGCCTGGCACGGGCGTCACCACGTGGCCCACATCACCGCGCTGCGGGCGCGCGAAGGCTGGTAGCCTGGCGCACGAGCGGTGCGGGAACGGGAGCAGGGGTCGCGCGCTCACGTTGCCTGCTGCCGCCGCCCCCGGATCGCCTAGGAATCGGGCGCTTCGAGGCCGGCGGCGTGGAGCCGGGCCAGCAGGGCGTCCGTGCCATCCAGCCGTGCCTGCCACGCCGCGCGGATCGGGCCGAGGACGGGCAGGGGAGGGAGGCCATCGAAGTACGCCCGCCACGCGGCGAGGTGCGCCCGGATCCCATCGAGGAGAGGAGGGAGGGCGTCATAGGTGGCGGCGCTGCGAAGCAGGTTTGCCAGCAGCAGGGACCGCGGCCCGAAGCCGGTGGGGAGGGTGGTGGCGCGGCCGAGGGCGGCGAGGTCGTCGCGCGACAGGTAGAGCCCGCTCCAGGCCGGCGTGGCGAGGTACGCGGCGATGTCCTTCAGGCCGGCGCGGGCGTCGTCCAGGAGGGCCGGGGGTGGGGGGAGTGGCAGCGGATCGGCGGCCGGCGCGGGGTCGAGGTCCACGCGGTGGTCGAGGACGAGGTCGCGGGTGAGCGCGCCGAGGGCGGCATAGAACGGATGAGGCTGGCGCTCCAGCGCGCACGTGAGGGGGGGGAGCCAGCCGAGCAGGTGGGCGTCCAGGAAGCGGCGCAGCAGGGCGAGGCGCCCCGTGGCGGCGAGGTGGCCGAGGAAGCCGAGGGCACGCCCGAGGTGGTCCGGCGGCTCGTCCGCCCGGGGGTCGTCCGCCCCGCCTTCCCGGAAGAAGGCGTGCGCGTGTTCGGTGGCGCGGCCCCCGAAGCGCCCTTCTGCGTCGAGGAAGACCGAGGCGTAGGGCCGGATGGAGTGGCCCAGCACGTGGTGGTGGTCCGCGGCGGCCGCGTCGGCATCGAGCGAGCCGCCGAGCGTCTCGGCCAGGCCGGGCACGGCCCGCAGGATGGGCAGGACCTCGGGGGTGGGGCCGCCGAGGTAGAGGCGGCCGAGGAGCGCGTAGGCGCGGGGCCGGGCGTCGTCGGGAGCGGGCATCGGGGGACGGAGGCGGCACGGGGAGCACGCAAGGTACGGGCCTGGAGCGTCGCGCGCCCGGGGGGGCAGACGTGCGCGAAAAATTCTACAGGGCCGGGGCTCGGCGCGTTGTTATCACATTTCGATAACACTATGTTTACGCACTCCCCTCCCCAGACGCGTACTCTATCGTTCTGCCCTGATGAGGCATCTCGTCATCTTCCTCGTTCTTTCTCTCTGCTGTACGTACGCCGCGAAGGCACAGCCTGCCGTCGAAGTGAGCGGGCTCGGCTATCTGGATTATGCCTATCTGCTGGCCTCCCCCGACGACGCGGAGGAGGGCGAGAACGGGTTCGGCTACCGGCGGCTCTATCTCACCACGGACTTCGAGATCAGTGACCGCTTCGACGGCCGGATTCGCCTGGAGGTCCGCGACAACTCGACGACGGAGCAGGGGCGGCCGGCGCCGTTCGTCAAAGACGCGTTCCTACGGTGGCGCGACCTGATCGGCGAGGGGCATCACGCCGTCTTCGGGGTCAGCCCGCCGCCGGTATTTCGCGTCTCCGAGCGCGTATGGGGTTACCGCAGCCTCGAAGCGACCCTGATGGACCGCACCGGTGTGGCCCCTTCTCGAGACCTGGGCGTGGCGCTCGGCGGGCCCCTGGCCGCCGGGGGCACGGTTCGGTACGGGCTGATGGTGGCCAACAACAGCGGCGTCCGCGCCGAGACCGACCGCTACAAGCGCGTCTAC
>JAWWAN010000151.1:0-7723 GCA_033721675.1 Rhodothermales bacterium
CCTGGGCGGGGGGGCGCTCGTGGATGACGCCGCCTTCGCCCTGACCCTCACCGTCTTCCTGCTCATCTGGGCCACCGACACGTTCGCCTACTACGTGGGGAAGAATCTGGGGCGGCACAAGCTCGCCCCGCTCATCTCGCCGAAGAAGACGTGGGAGGGCGCCGTCGGGGGGGCCGTGGGGGCGCTGCTCGTGGCCGTCGTGCTCAAGCTGACGTTGCTCGCGTTCCTGGCGTGGCCCCATGTGGTAGCGATGGCGCTGATCTGCGGCATCGTCAGCCAGATCGGCGACCTCGCCGAGAGCCGGCTCAAGCGGTCCGTGGGCGCCAAAGACTCCGGCACGCTCCTGCCCGGCCACGGCGGCCTGCTCGACCGCTTCGACGCCCTGCTGCTGGCGGTGCCGCTGGTCTATCTCTACCTTGCCTACGTGGCCCGCCTCTTCGCCTGAGCGCGGCCCGAGCGGGGTGGACCGGCGCGGGGTTGTGAAGGAACGATGTCAGGCAGGCCGCGGTATATTTCCGGCGCTTCGTGCGTGCTCGCCGTACTCCTGTTCAACCCCCGGCACCATGGGTCTCTTACTGCCAGGACGCAAGGTCAGACCGCGCCGGTTCGACTACGAGCCCCGGTATTACGATCCCCGAAAGGAGGAGAGCCTGAAGCGGCGTATGCGGATCAAGAGCCGGTCTCGGCGGCGGCGCAGCCCCATCGGCCTGCTCTACTTCGCGGCCCTGCTGCTCTTCGCGTTCTACATCTACAACGCCCTCGGCTAGCCGCTCCCACCGCGCCGCCGGCCTCGCGCGCTCGAACCCCTCCGGCCGCCGTGCCCGGCCGGAGTCTCCGCCGTGCCCTCCCTATCCCTCCACCGCACCGACGACGTGGCTGACGTACGCGATGCCGACGAACGCTTGATCCGGGTGATGCCGGACACGCTGGCGAACAAGATTGCCGCCGGGGAGGTGGTCCAGCGCCCGGCATCGGCCCTGAAGGAACTCGTCGAGAATGCCATCGACGCCGGGGGCGACCAGGTGGAGGTGCTGCTCAAGAGTGCGGGCAGCGAGCTCATCCAGGTGATCGACAACGGCTGCGGGATGCATCCCGACGACGCCGTGGACTGCTTCCGCCGCCACGCGACCTCCAAGATCCGCTCCGTGGACGACCTGGAGCGCCTACAGACGCTCGGCTTCCGAGGCGAGGCGCTGGCGTCGATCTCGGCCGTGGCCCAGGTGGAACTGCGGACGCGCCGGATGCACGACCCCGCCGGCTTCCGCGTCCGCGTGGATGGCGGCGCGACCGTGCTCGCCGAGCCGTGCGCCACGCCCGCCGGGACGTCCATCGCCGTCCGCAACCTGTTCTACAACGTCCCGGCCCGCCGCAACTTTCTCAAGACGCCGGCCACCGAGTTCAAGCACCTCGTCGAGACCTTCCAGTTTCTGGCGCTCGCCAACCCCGGGATCGGCTTCACGCTCCGCCACGACGACAACGAGGTCTACCGCCTGCCCGCCGTGCCGGGCGAAGACCGGGCAGCCGCCCTCCGCCGCCGCATCGCCGACCTGCTGGGGAAGCAGCATGCCGAGGAGGCGCTGTGGGTGGAGGAGACCACCAGCTACCTCTCGGTCTCGGGCTATGTGAGCCGCCCGGAGTTCCACCGCCGCAGCCGGGGCGAGCAGTTCCTCTTCGTCAACGGGCGCTACGTCAAGAATCGCTCGCTCGACTACGCGGTGCTGCACGCCTACGAAGACCTGCTGCCGGACGGCGCCTACCCGTTCTATGCCCTCTTCCTCCGCCTCGACCCGCGCCACGTGGACGTGAACGTCCATCCCACGAAGGCCGAGATCAAGTTCGACGACGAGCGCGGCGTCTACGGCTTCCTCAAGGCCGTGGTGCGGAAGGCGCTGGGCACGGCCGACCTGACGCCGCAGCTCGATGCCCACACCGAGGCGCCCCGGCCTGCGGCCGTGGCGCCGTTCGAAGGCGCAGCCGCCCCGACCCGACCGGCGGCCTTCAGCGTGCCGTCGGCGCCCGCGGCCTCGCACGGTGGCGCCACGATGATTCCGGCGGGCGCGACCTCGGCGCCGAGCGGGTGGGAGCCGCCGGGCGAGTCGTCGCGCCGGCTCTACGCGCCGTCTCCCGAGGCCACCCAGGAGGCCGCCGGCCCGATCCCTTCGTCCGTCGCGGCCGAGGATCTGGAACGGGAGACCGGCGAGCCGCTGCTGTGGCAGCTGCACAATCGCTACGTCCTCACCCAGATCCGCAGCGGCCTGATGATTCTGGACCAGCACGCGGCCCACGAGCGGATCCTCTACGAACGCGCCCTCCAGAGCTTCGAGAGCGGGCTCGGGATGTCCCAGCAGCTCCTCTTCCCCCACACGCTCGACTTCAGCCCGGCCGACTTCGAGCTGCTGCGCGAGCTGATGCCGGACCTCCGTGCGCTCGGCTTCGACCTCGAAGTCTTCAGCGGGCGCTCCGTGGTGGTGCGCGGCGTTCCGGCGGACCTGCGGCCCGGCGACGAGCGCCGCTTCCTCGACGACCTGCTCCAGCAGTACCGCAGCTACCAGCAGGACCTCCACTTGCGGGGCCGGGACAACCTCGCGCGCAGCATCGCCCACCGCAGCGCCATCCGCCCCGGCGACCGGCTCACCGAGAAGGAGATGCGCACCCTCATCGACCAGCTCTTCCTCTGCGAGATGCCCTACGCCTCGCCCCACGGCCGCCCGACGATCATCAAGATCTCGATCGATGAGCTCGACAAACGCTTCGGGCGAGACTGACGGCGGTGGGGCTCTCTGGAGCCGATGAGAACAGGGAGGCCGAAGGGGTACGCTGGCGCGGCGATCCTCCGCCCCGGTCCGATGCATCCATGCCCGATCTGATCGATCATCTTCGGGAGGCGCTCGAAGCGTGTGGCGCCGGGGGAGGGGCGCGCCTGCTGGTAGGCGTCAGCGGCGGCGTGGACTCCGTCGTGCTCCTCCACGCACTCCGCCGGCTCGGCAGTGCGGGGGCCGCCTGCCACGTCAACTACGGCCTGCGCGGGGCGGCGTCGGACGAAGACGAGGCGTTCGTGCGAGCGCTCTGCGCCGAGTGGGGCCTCCCGCTCCACGTGGCGGCACGGCCCCTGGCGGACGCCGAAGGCTCGGTGCAGGAGGCCGCCCGAGCAGCGCGCTACGCCGTCTTCGAGGAGGTGGCACGGGCGGAAGGAATCGCGGCGGTAGCCGTGGGCCATCACCGGGACGACCAGGCCGAGACCATCCTGATGCAGCTCCTTCGAGGGGCCGGGCCGGAAGGGTTGACCGGGATGGCGCCCCGCCGTCCGCTGGCGCCCGGCATCGCCCTGGTGCGCCCGCTGCTGGGCGTGCGGCGCGCCGCCGTCGAGGCGTATGCCCGCGCCCAGGGGCTCCGCTGGCGCGAGGACGCCAGCAACCGGAGCCTCCGCTATCGACGGGCCGCCCTGCGGACCGAAGTGCTGCCGCGCATTGAAGCCCACTTCGGGCCGGGCGCCGTAGACAACATCGCCCGCTCCGGCACATTGCTGCGGGCGTACGTGGCGGCGTCGATGCAGGAGCAGCTGGAGCAGACCTTCTCGCGCACGTCCGTCGAGGTCGAGGGCGGAGGCGGGCTCCGCCTCGCCGAGCTGGAGGCGATGCCGGCGGTGTGGCGGGGCCGGGTGATCCTGGAAGCACTGCGGCGGTGGGTGCCCGGCGCGGCCCGCGCCTCGGTGGTGGACGCCGCCGAGCGCCTGCGGGAGGCGCAGCCGGGCCGCCGCGTGGAAGCCGGGGGGGGCGTGATCTGGCGGGGGCGGGAGGCGCTCCTCTTCCTCCAGACGCCGAACGGAGAGGAGGACGCCCCGCAGACGCTCGATGCCCGCCGGCCGGTGTGCTTCCGCGGTGGGCGGCTCATCCTCGAGCTGCTCGACGCGCGCCCGGCGGACCTGGCCGCCGGCGCTCCCAACGCCGTCGTGCTCGATGCGGACCGCCTCGACCTGCCGCTGCGGGTACGGCGGTGGCTGCCGGGAGACCGGATCCGCCCGCTCGGGCTGGGAGGAACCAAGAAGGTGAGCGACGTGCTGACCGATGCGCGCGTCCCGGTGCATCAACGATCAGCCGTGCCCGTCGTGCTCTCCGGGAGCGAGGTCGTCTGGGTGGCAGGGCACCGGATGGCCGAGGCGGTCCGCGTACGCCCCGAGACGCGCCGGTATGCAAAGATTACGTTCATTCGCGGACGCTGAACGGTCTGGCCCCCCGGCGGTGCTTCCAATCGTTGGGGGCGTCCCGTAGATTTCGGCTCCTTCCGCGCGCGCAACCGAGCCCCGTCTCCATGGATCCCAACGCCTCGACTTCCACGAAGACCATCGTCTGCCGCGGCGAGCGCTTCCGCATCTACCTGGACGAGGACGCGATCCAGCAGCGCATCGCCGAGCTCGGCCGCCAGATCAGCCGCGAGTACGAGGGCCAGACGCCCATCCTCATCGGCGTGCTCAACGGCTCGTTCATGTTCATCGCTGACCTCATGCGCGCCATCGACATCGACTGCGAGGTCGACTTCTGGAAGCTCTCCTCCTACGGCGCCGAGAAAGTCTCGTCCGGCCGCGTCCGTGAGCTCAAGAAGGTCGACGCCGAACTCGAAGGGCGGCACGTGATCGTCGTCGAAGACATCGTCGATACCGGCCTCTCGATGCGCTACATCCTGGACCGGATGCAGGAGCACAACCCGGCCTCGCTCCGCGTCGTCACGCTGCTGCACAAGCCGGATGCCACGAAGACGGACGTGCAGCTCGACTACGTCGGGTTCGAGATCCCCAAGATCTTCGTGCTGGGCTACGGGCTGGACTACGGGCAACTCGGCCGCAACCTGCCCGAAATCTACATCCTCGACGAGGGCGAGGACGGCGCGGCGACCTAGCTCACGCGGGCCCCTGTCTCGCAGAGCCTACGGCGGTGGGCACATTTGTACCCGCAGTGGTCGCTCTTGCCCCCGGTCTGCCCTACCGACGCACCCGCTCACGGCCCTGAATCGACCGTCGAAGTGTGGAATTCCGGCCTGTTGGCCGATCTCAGACGGGCGGGGCCGTGCTTTGGTATGGCCTTTGTGAAGAAATGAGGTAGCCGTGCGGCGCGCGCCGCTACTCAGCCTCTTCAGACCGACGGAGGGCCGCCATGACCTTCATCCACCCGATCGAGCATTTCCGCCTCCGGCGGATCGCCGGCCTCGGCATGGCCGCGTCGATGGCCGTCATCGCCCTCGTCGCCTTCCTCATCTCGCTCCTCTGATCCGGCGGCCCCCCAGGGGCTCGGGTGGTGCTCCGCTGCGTCCGAAAAAGGACGTCGGCCTCCGGGCGGACGTCCTTTTGCGTTTCACGGGCGGCCCGACGATCCTTTCCCGCCGGGGGCCGTACAAGGCCGCCTCGCACGGACCCCTCCAGCCGCGCCGCCCCGACGGATCATGCCCGACCCCTCAGACGGTCTCTACTACGCCGACTATCTCCGGCTCGGCCAGCTCCTCGACTGCCAGCACCTCGAAAGCGCCGCGCAGGACGGGCCGCCCGCGCACGACGAGATGCTGTTCATCATCACCCACCAGGCCTACGAGCTCTGGTTCAAGCAGGTGCTGTGGGAGCTGGGCGCGGTGCTCCGCCTCTTCGACCAGGATACCGTCCCCGAGCGGGCCGTCGGGCGGGCCGTCTCGCACCTCCACCGCATCACCGAGATCCAGCGCGTGCTCATCGCCCAGATCGACGTGCTGGAGACGATGACGCCGCTCGACTTCCTCGACTTCCGGGACCATCTGATCCCGGCGTCCGGCTTTCAGAGCCTCCAGTTCCGGCTCATCGAGAACCGGCTGGGGATGCGCCCGCCCGAGCGCCTCCAGATCCACGACACCCCGTATAAGGCCCGCTTCACCGCGCAGGACCGCGCCGTGCTGGAAGCGAGCGAGCGCGCGCCCTGCCTATTCGACCTCGTAGACCGCTGGCTGGCCCGGACGCCGTTCCTCCACTTCGGCGACTTCGACTTCTGGGAGGCCTACGCGCAGGCCGTCGAGCGGATGCTCGCCCACGACCGCGCCAGCATCGAGGCCAACCCGACGCTCACGGCGGAGAAGAAAGCCGGCCAGTTGAAGATGCTGGACGCTACCGCCACCCAGTTCGAGGCCCTCTTCGACGCCGAGAAGTATGCCCGCCTGCGCGAGGAGGGGGCCTTCCGCCTCCGCCACCGCGCGCTGCAGGCCGCCTTGCTCATCCATCTCTACCGCGACGAGCCCATCCTCCACCTCCCGTTCCGCTTCCTCTCGTTGCTGATGGATATCGACGAGCACTTCGCCAAGTGGCGGCACCGGCACGCGCTGATGGTGCTCCGCATGATCGGGCGCAAGATCGGCACCGGCGGCTCGTCCGGGCACGATTACCTGCTGCGGACGGCGCAGGAGCACCGCGTCTTCCTCGACCTCTTCAGCCTCTCCACCTTCCTCATTCCCCGGTCCGATCTCCCGGCGCTGCCCTCCCCGGTGCAGGATGCGATGGGCTTCCGCTACTCGGCCGGCTGACGCGCCAGGGCTCGACATTGCGCCTCCCGGAGTCGATCTTTCTCCCCTCACGACGACCCCGGGATCCCGCACCCTGACCATGCCGCTGCGCCTCCTCCTCGTGCTCTGCGCGCTCGCGCTCCCCCTCGCGGCCGCCGCGCAATCCGACCTCACGAACCAGCGCCTCTTCGACACCGGCCCGTACCTGCCGGACCACTACGCCCGCCGCGTGGCCCTCTTCGAGGCCGAGCCGGTGGAGACCGGAAGCATCGTGTTTCTGGGCGATAGCATCACCGAGGCCGGGCCGTGGGCGCGGCTCCTCGGGGACCGCGGCGCCGTCAACCGGGGCATCAGCGGGGACGTGACCTTCGGCGTGCTCGGCCGCCTGGACGACGTCGTCCGCCGCCGGCCGGCCAAGCTGTTCCTCCTGATCGGCATCAACGACATCGGCAAGGATATTCCGGACGCCGTCATCGCAGACAACCAGCGCCAGATCGTCGAGGCCGTACGCGCCGGGAGCCCCGAGACGGAGATCTACATCCAGAGCCTGCTGCCCGTCGATCCCGATTATCCAGGCTTCCCGCAGCACTACGACAAGGAGGACCACGTCGTCCGCACGAACCGGCTGCTCCGCGCCGTGGCAGCCGAGACGGGGGTCCGCTACGTGAACCTCTACGGCGCCTTCATGGACCACCGGGAGCGGCTGGACAACCGCCTCACCGGCGACGGGCTGCACCTGAACGAGGCCGGCTACGTCCGCTGGATCGAACGCCTCCGCGAGCTCGGCCACCTGTAGGCGGCCAGGGAACGGCCGACGGCGCCCTCGCACGTTCTCGGCGCCCTCGCACGTTCTCGGCGCCCTCGCACGTCCTCGGCGCCCTCGCACGTCCTCGGCGCCCTCGCACGTCCTCGGCGCCCTCGCACGTCCTCGGCGCCCTCCCTTCCCCTTGTCATCCCGAGCGAAGCCGAGGGATCTCACCGGTCGGGCGTCATGCCACCCCCTACCGGCGAGATCCCTCGGCTCCGAGCCTCCGGCCCTCCGCTCGGGATGACATCGTTGGGGGGAGGGGGGCTATGGCGGCAGGGCAGACCACCGGCGGGGGCGAGGCCGCGACTGCACAGCGAGGATCGGCGAAACCGGGGGGGCTCTGCGCTCTCCGTCGAGGGTGCAGCGTCGTCAGAGCAGCACCAGATACGTCAGCTTCACCACGCC
>JAWWAN010000152.1:0-7708 GCA_033721675.1 Rhodothermales bacterium
ACGCACCCACGATGCACCATCGCCACCTTCGTACCGCGCTTATGCCTTCGACCGACACCCTGGCGCCCCCGGCCCTCCGCGCCTTTCTGGACGAAATCATCGACTATGCCGGGCTCTTCCCCCCGGCAGGGCTCCCCCTGGACGACGCCCTCCCCCGCTTCGCCCGCTACCGGCAGGGGGCGGACGCCTGGATGCTGGCTCGCTTCATCCTCCCCGCCCGCCGCCTCCCCGACCTCGACGCCTTCGAGGACGTCTTCACCCAGGACCCCCCCTTCCGCTTCTCGGTGCTCGGCACGGGCGGCGCCGACGCCGACGCCTTCGCCGGTGCACTCGCCACCGACCTCGACGCCATCCGCGCGGCCCACACCCGGCACGCCGGGCGCGTGCAGGTGGAGGCGATGGAGGTCCGCCTGCCCGAGACGCTCGTCGGGGCCGGCGAGGCCGCTGTGCGGGACGTCCTCGGGCGCGTGCGCGAGGCCCTGGCCGGGATGCCACCGCTGGCGCTCTTCTTCGAGCTGCCCGTAGAGGCGCGGATCCGGGAGACGGCCCCGCCGGTGCTGGCCGCCCTCGCCGCCTACAACGAAGACGACGCCGCGACGGCTGGCCTCAAGATGCGGACGGGCGGGCTGGAGCCGGACGCGTTTCCGCACCCCGGCCCCCTCGCGCATGCCGTGGTGGCCTGCCGCGACGCCGGCGTGCCGTTCAAGGCCACGGCCGGCCTGCACCATCCCGTGCGCCACTACGACGCCGGCGTGCGCGCCACGATGTACGGCTTCCTCAACGTCTTCGGCGCGGCCGTGATGGCCGCCACGCATGGCCTCGACGAAGCCGCCGTGCGCGCCCTCCTCACCGACGAAGACGCCGCCCACTTCCGCTTTGACGACGACGGGTTCCGGTGGAAGAACCTCACGGCCGACGCCGACGCCGTCCGCCGCGCCCGCCGCACCCTGGCGCTCTCCTTCGGCTCGTGCAGCTTCGACGAACCCCGCGACGACCTGCGCGCCCTCGGCCTGCTGTAAGACGGCGACCAGGGACTGGGGACTGGCGAGTGGGGGGCGGGGGTTGAGGGAACGCCCCCTCGACCGCTCTCGACGCCCTCCGGACCCTATTCCCCAGTCGCTATTCGCCAGTCCCCAGGCCCTATTCGCCAGTCCCCGCCCTCCAACCCACCCATCGCCCGCAATGCCTGACGCCACCACCGACCCGGCCCTGAAATCGTTCGTCGAGGTCGCGCCCGAGTCGCACTTCCCCATCCAGAACCTGCCCTTCGGCATCTTCTCGCCGCGCGAGGGGGGCGACCCCCGCGTGGGCGTGGCCATCGGGGATCAGGTGCTCGACCTCTACGCGCTCTCCGAGCACGGCCTCTTCGAGCACGACGCCATCCGCCGGCACCGGCCCTTCGCCGAACCCTCGCTCAACCGCTTCATGAGCCTCGGGCGCGGCGTGTGGCGGGCCGCCCGCGAGCGCATCAGCCACCTGCTCCGCGCCGAGACGCCGACGCTGCGCGACGACGAGACGCTCCGCCAGGCCGCTTTCTACCCCCGCGACGCGGTGACGATGCTCCTGCCCGCCGAGATCGGGGATTATACCGACTTCTACTCCTCGCGCGAGCACGCCACGAACGTCGGGACGATGTTTCGCGGCAAGGACAACGCGCTCCAGCCCAACTGGCTGCACCTGCCCGTGGGCTACCACGGCCGGGCCAGCTCCGTCGTGGTCAGCGGCACGAAGGTGCGGCGGCCCTGCGGCCAGCTCAAGCCCGACGACGGCCCGCCCACCTTCGGGCCGAGCCGCCTGCTCGACTTCGAGCTGGAGATGGGCTTCTTCATCGGCCCCGGCAACCCGCTCGGCGAGCCGATCCCGGCCGACCGGGCGGCGGAGCACCTCTTCGGCCTCGTGCTCGTCAACGACTGGAGCGCGCGCGACATCCAGAAGTGGGAGTACGTGCCGCTCGGGCCGTTCCTCGGCAAGAGCTTCGCCACCACGATCTCGCCCTGGGTGGTCACGCTGGAGGCCCTCGAACCCTTCCGCGTGGCCGGGCCGGCGCAGGACCCCGAGCCCCTGCCCTACCTGCGCGCCGGCGCCGACGCGGCCTACGACATCCACCTGGAGGTGGGCGTGCAGACGCCCGCGATGGACGCGCCACACACCATCTGCCGCTCCAACTACCGCTACCTCTACTGGAGCGCCGTGCAGCAGCTTGCCCACCACGCCTCCAACGGATGCAACCTCCGCCCCGGCGACCTCCTGGCCTCCGGCACCATCAGCGGCCCGACCAAGGACAGCTACGGCAGCCTGCTGGAGCTGACCTGGCGCGGAACCGAGCCCATCGCCCTGCCGGACGGCTCCACGCGCACCTTCCTCCGGGACGGCGACCGCCTCACGATGACCGGCTACGCCCAGGGCGAGGGCTACCGCGTCGGCTTCGGCGAGGCCACCGGCACCCTCCAGCCCGCCCCCTGCTGACCCGGTGGCAGCGGCGTCCTGCCCGTGCTCTGCCAGTCTGCACGGCGGCCGTTGTCACTTTTTCAGCGCTTCCGTCATTTTTTCAAGGGGCGCCGGGCGCGACGTTGCCGAAATGACAAAGAACACGGCGGCGGCATGGCGATTGCGAAGGGCTTCGGGTGAAGCGCGAGGGCATCGAGACCCTCGGCCCTGCTTTGCGAAGTCAACCCGAACCCATACCACCGTAGCGGAGGATCTGCCATGAACAGCCTCATTCGCTTTTCCCCGACCCACGACATGCGCCGCCTGCAGCGCGAGATCGACGGCCTCTTCGAGGGCTTCTTCCCCACGCAGACCCAGAGCGAAAACGGCAACGCCAGCGTCTGGACGCCGCGCGTGGACCTGACCGAGTCTGACGACGCCTACTTCATCCACCTCGACCTGCCGGGGATGAAGAAGGAGGATCTGGAGATCAACTTCGAGGACGGTACGCTCGCCGTCAGCGGGGAGCGCCGGGCCGAGCAGACGGAGGACAACCGCCGCTTCGTGCGCGTCGAGCGCTCCTACGGCCGCTTCTACCGCGCCTTCACGCTCCCGCAGGCCGTGGACCTCGACCGCGTCGAGGCCCGCTTCGAGAACGGCGTGCTGCACATCACCGTGCCGAAGTCCGAAGAGGTCAAGCCGCGCCGCATCGACATCCAGTAAGCGGCGGCGCCCGCATACTGGAACGCGTTCCGCGCGTCCCCCGGCCGGCCCTGCGCCGGCCGGGGTTTTTTGCGCGTCCGGTTGATCGGCAGACCTCGCTTTGTATATTCTACGAGCGCCCTTCAGCCCGTATCACCCCGCATGCCCACAGCGCACCCCCGGACGGACGATGGTCGACCACAACACCTTCCAGAAGCGCGAGGACCGGCTGCTGCGGCGCGTGGGCCAGCGGGCCGTCCATGGCCTCGATGCGCTGTTCGGACGGCACTCGCTCGTCGGCGACGAGCCGATCTTCGACAACGACGCCTTCCCGTGGGCCAAGGCGCTGGAGAGCCACTGGCGCGTCATCCGGCAGGAGCTCGACGCCGTCCTCGACTACCGCGACGCCCTGCCCAACTTCCAGGACATCGCCGACGACGTCCGCTCGATCACGCGCGATGACAAGTGGAAGACGTACTTCTTCTACGGCATGGGCCAGAAGGCCGAGCGCAACTGCGCCCGCTGCCCGGAGACGACGCGGCTGGTGGAGCAGGTGCCCGGCATGACGACGGCCTTCTTCTCGATCCTCGCGCCGGGCAAGCACATCCCCGCCCACCGGGGGCCGTACAAGGGCGTGCTGCGGTACCACCTCGGGCTGAAGGTGCCCGAGCCCCGCGAGCAGTGCCGCATCCGCGTGGGCGACGAAGTCCGCCACTGGGAGGAGGGCGTCAGCCTGATCTTCGACGACACGTACGACCACGAGGTGTGGAACGACACGGGCGGCGAGCGCGCCATCCTCTTCCTCGACGTGCTGCGCCCGCTGCCGCCGCGCTACGACCTCTTCAACAAGAGCATCATCCGGGTCTTCGGCCGCACGTCCATCGTGCAGGAGGGCCAGCGCAAGCAGGCGCTCTGGGACGCCCGCCTCGACGCCGCCATGCGCAACGGGCAGCCCGTACGCCCCGAGCAGCCCGTCGCGCCGTAGTGCCTGGCCTCGACGCCGAGGCCCTGATGCGCCTCCTGGGCCTGCAGCCGCTGCCGCGCGAGGGCGGCTTCTACGCCGAGACGTACCGCGCCGCGCTGACGCTCCCCGCTCCGGCCCTCCCCGCCGCCTACGCCGGCGCCCGCAGCGCCGCTACGGCCATCTATTACCTGCTCACGCCAGGCACCGCCTCGACCCTCCACCGCCTCCCCGGCGACGAGGTGTACCACTTCTACCTGGGCGACCCCGTGACGCTGCTGCTGCTCCCCCCGGACGGCCCGGGCGAGACGCGCGTCCTCGGCCCCGACCTCGCCGGCGGTATGCACGTGCAGACCGTGGTGCCCGGCGGCGTGTGGCAGGGATCCCGGCTCCGGCCGGGCGGCGCCTTCGCCCTGCTGGGCACCACGATGGCGCCCGGCTTCGACTTCGCCGACTTCGAGGCCGCCGACGGCCCGGCCCTGCGGGCCCGCCACCCTGTCTTCGCCGAGTTGATCGAGGCCCTGACGCCGCCGTGCTGACCCGTCGCCTGGCCTGGGCCGCTACCCGCGCAGGGGAAGGCGGAGGGTGAAGGTGCTCCCGGAACCCGGCGCGCTGGCGGCCGTGAGGTCGCCGCCGTGAGCGCGGGCAATCGCGCGGCTGATGGCGAGGCCGAGCCCCGTGCGCCCGCCCTGCCGCGTCCGGGCCGCCTCGCCCCGGTAGTAGCGCTCGAAGATGTGGTCCAGCTCTTCCGCTGCGATGCCGGGGCCCGTGTCGTGGACGGCCACGCAGACGGCCTCGGCGCCGGCCTCGGCGCGCAGCGTGACGGCGCCGCCCGCGGGCGTGTGGCGGCGCGCGTTGGCGAGCAGGTTGTCCAGCACGCGCAGCAGGCGCACGCCGTCGGCGTCGACGGTCGGCAGCGCCGGCGGCAGCGCCATCACGAACGCGATGCCGGCCTTCTCGAAAGCGGCGCGATGGGCGCCGGCGGCCTCGGTCAGCAGCTCGGCCAGCGGCACGGGCTCGCGGCGGAGCGGCGGGCGGGCGCCGTCGAGCAGGCTCAGCTCGAAGAGGTCGTCGATGAGGCGGCTCAGGTAGGCGCTCTGGCGGCGCGCCGTAGCCAGCGCCCCGGCGGCGGCGGCATGGTCGCCGGCATCCAGGTAGCGCGCGGCTTCTTCCAGGTAGCCGAGGGCGGCGGCCAGCGGCGTCCGCAGGTCGTGCCCGACGTTCGCCACGAGTTCGCGGCGCAGCCGGTCTGTGGCGCGGAGCGCCTCCACGCTCTGCTCCACCTGCCCGGCCATCCGGTTGATGGCCCCGGCGAGGCGCCCGATCTCGTCGTCGGAGGCCGCCGGCAGGCGGGCCTCGTACTCGCCGGCCCCGATGCGCTCTACCTGCCGGGTCATGCGGCGGAGGGGCCGGATGAGGCGGCCGGTGAAGAAGGCGCCGAGGGCGAGGGCGATGAGGCCGGCCAGCGCCGCCGCCACGGCGAGGGCGCGGAGGAACGCGCTGCGCGTGCCCGCCAGCTCGCGGTCCAGGGAGTGGCGCAGCGGCTGCACGAGCAACCCACCGACCAGGAACCCATCGGGGTCGTAGACGGGCGCGAGGCCCCAGGTGCCGGCGGGCGCATCGGCGTCGAGCTGCACCACGACGTCGCCCGCGCCGAGGAGCGCATCGAGGCCGGGGGGGAGCGGGAGCGCCACCGAGGGCACGCCGGCCTCGCCCTCGAAGTCCGCCGCGTCCGGCACGATGCGCTCCACGAGGGTGCCGGCGTCGTCGACGAGCAGGACGGGGTCCGGGAAGCGGCGTGCGAGGTCGTAGCGGAGGCGCACGGGCAGGCCTGAGAGACCGCCGAAGAGCGTCGTGTCGGCCTGTTGCTCGACTTCTTCGGCGAGGTCGTCCAGCCGGAGGCGGAGGCTGTTGGCCGCCAGATCCCGGCTGCGGTCGTAGGCGAACCACGCGGAGAGGGCTACGGCCAGCAGCCCCGTCGCCACCTGCACCCCCACCAGGATGCCCGCCACCTTCCAGAATACGGATCGACGCATATGCTCGCGAAGTCAGGGCCTATACCCGTTCACCCGGCTGCGGCCCCCGTCCCTGTCTCCGTAACGGGCCGGTCTTGCGTTTGATCGCCATCGTCCTCGCCGGCATGCGTGAAGGGGTCTATTCGATCGGTGTAAACCTCTCCCAGATCCCTCGGTGTTCGGGATGCCGAGCGGAAAGGGGCTCAGGCTGAATTCCTGCCCCCGCCCGCTCACTCGGACTGGAACTTGTAGCCGACGCCCCAGACGGTGCGGACGTAGCGCGGGTTGCCGGGGTCGTCCTCGATCTTGGCGCGCAGGCGCTGCACATGGCTATCGACCGTCCGGTCGTAGCCCTCGTACTGGATGTCCCAGACGCGATCCAGGAGCTGAGCGCGGGTGAACGGCCGGTCCGGGTGGCGCATCAGGAAGTGGAGGAGGTCGAACTCGCGGACGGTCAGGTGGACGGGCTCGTCGGCGCGGCGCACCTCGCGGCGGACGGGATCGAGCGCGAGGCCGCCGGCTTCGAGTACGGCCTCGGCGTCGTCCGCCGGGCTGGTGCGTTCCTCGGTGAGGCGCAGGCGGCGGAGGGCGGAGCGGACGCGCGCCACGAGCTCGTGCAGGCTGAAGGGCTTCGTCACGTAGTCGTCCGCCCCTACTTCGAGCCCGACCACGCGGTCCACCTCGGCCGTCCGGGCCGTCAGCATGAGGATGTAGAGCAGCGGATGCGCGGCGCGCAGGCGGCGGCAGACCTCCAGCCCGTCCATGCCGGGCATCATGACGTCGAGCACGACGAGGTCCGGCACGACGGCTTCGACGCGGGCGAGGGCGTCCGGCCCGGTGGCGGCGGTATCCACGGTGTAGCCGGCCTCGGCCAGCCGGCCGGCCACCAGCTCGCGCAGCTCGGCGTCGTCTTCGGCGACGAGGATGCGTCCGTTCGGCATCGCAAGTCTTCGGCTTGATGGAGAAGGGGCGGGGCGCTGTGGCGCAGCGATACGGGCAATATACTCGCCCGAGACGACCGGCTCCGGCCGGGCTGCGCTCCCTGTGACGAACCGCCGCGCCCGAGGTTGGCGAACCGCCGAAATAGCATCGTTCCGCCACAGTTTCGTGACATCCCGCCCGGCCGGAGCCGCATTGAATCGCCACACGCCCTCGTTCGTATCTTGCGCCGATGCGCCGCCACGCCCTCCATATCGCCGTGCTCCTCGCCCTCGCCGTGCCGGCGCGGGCGCAGGAGGCGCCGCGCCCCGAGACGCTCGTCCGTGCCTGGGCCGCCTCACAGGGCGCCCACGCCGACGAGATCGAGGGCGTGACGCTGCGCGAACACAGCGAATGGACCATCGACGGGCCGTTCCGCCTGCGCCGCACGCGGCTCGTGGCCGACGTCCACGGCGAGCGCGACGGCGAGGGGTGGGCGCGCGACCCCGTCGAGGTCGCGATCGACGGCCGCCCCGTCCCGCTCGAACGCTGGCAGCAGTGGGAGCGCCAGCGGCGCCAGCTGCTGGGGCCGCGCACCGAGGAGGCCGCCCGCACGGTGATCCTCCTGCACGACATGCTGGAGCACCTCGTGCCGGCCGGCGGCGCCGTGCCGGATGCGCTCGAC
>JAWWAN010000153.1:0-7687 GCA_033721675.1 Rhodothermales bacterium
ACCCGATCCTCGGCGTGCTCGGCGTGATGAGCGCCAAGAACACGGCCGTCAACATCCTCATCCTGACCACCTACGTCAGCTTCCTGCTCTACCGGCGGGCCAACAAGGAGGCCACCGTCTCGTGGGCCAAGAAAGGGATGCTGGCGCAGTTCGCCATCTTCGCCGTCGTCGTCGCCTTCGTCATCTTCCTCGGCGTCTACGGCTACTTCGTCGAGGCGCGCGTGCGGATCGGGCTGTCCGTGCCGCAGGTGCTCTCCGTCCTCTTCGCGATGGTCTCGATCACGGCCATCGATATCTTCCTCTTCCGGGGGGCGCGCAAGACCGGCGAGATCGCGTGGGGCAAGATCCCGGACCGGGCGCAGTACGCGCTCTTCTTCCTCGCCATCACGTTCGCGTGGACGATGGGCCTGATGGGCTACGTCCGCTCCGGCATGCGCCAGCACTGGCACGTCTACGGCGTCATGCGCGATACCTCGCCGGACGCCTTCACGCCCACGCTCGGGTTCGCGGCGAACGTGATCTCGGTGACCGTCCTGATCTTCTTCTTCTTCATCGCCATCGTCTTCTTCCTCACCGGCCTGAGCGGGCGCGAGAAGTGGAAGCCGGCCCCCCCGCCCGCCCCCGGCGCGCAGACCGAGACGCCCCCGCCCGGCGACGGCGAGACGCACGAGCCCGTCCTCCCCGAACCCCGGCCCCAGGAGGCCCGGCCATGACGAACGCCCTCAAGATCTTCGGCTTCACGATCCTCGTCTCGCTCTTCTACAGCTACGTCGGGCAGATGGTACCGCAGAAGATCACGTACCCCCCCGAAGACACCGAGATGAGCGCGGACATGACGACCGACGAGCTGGTGGCCGTCGGGCAGGAGCTCGTCGAGGGCAAGGGCACCTGCCTGAGCTGCCACACCCTCGGCGAGAGCGGCAGCGCGCTGCGCTTCCCGGACCTGGGCGGCATCGGCGCGGCGGCCGCCACGCGCCGGGACGGGATGGACGACGTCGCGTACCTCGCCGAGTCGCTCTACGAGCCGAACGTGTTCATCGTCGAGGGCTTCAGCCCCGGCATGCCGGCGGTCTCCAAGCCGCCCATCGCCCTCACCGACGACGAGATCATGGCCGTCATCGCCTACCTGCAGTCGCTCGGCGGCACGCCGTCGGTGACGATGCAGACCGAGCACGCGTGGCTGGGCCAGGGCGCCTCGGCCGAGGCCGCCGCGCCGGCCTCGACGCCGGCCGCCGCGCTCGCGTCGATGAGCGCCGAGGAGCTCTTCGAGACCTACCTCTGCGCCACCTGCCACTCGCTCGACGGCACGCCCGGCGCCGGCCCGAGCCTGCAGGGCGTGGGCGAGCGCCTCTCGCGGCCCGAGATCTACGAAGCCCTCATCGCGCCGGACGCGACGGTGGCCGAGGGCTACGCGCCCGGCGTGATGAAGGCCATGCTCGACGGCAGCGGCTTCTACACCAAGGTCTCCGCCGGCGACGTGCAGAAGCTCGTGGACTGGCTGGCCGAACAGTAGGGAAGGGCGAGGGGGGACGTGGGAGGAGGGGCTCGTGCTTCCACCCACGCCTCGATCCCCCTGCCCTCATCAAGCTCCACCCACCAGTCTGCAATCCATCCCCGCTTCCCTCCTCCCCGCGAACGCAGTGAGCACACCATGAATCTACTCGTCATCCTGGCCGTCGTCGCGGCGATGGCGGCCCTGTGGGTGGTGGACCGGCGGGTCTACCAGCTCAACATCCTGGCGTGGCTGGCGGCGTGGTGGGTGGCGCTCTATGCCCTCTTCAGCTACGGCATCGAGCCGCCGCTGCCCACGTCCATCGTCGGCATGTTCATGGCCATCGTCACGCTCGCCCTTCTCGCCTACGTCTCGGCCGAGCAGGCGCGGCTGGCCGACGCCCGCGGCCGGGTGGTGGCCTTCATGACCGAGCGGCGCTACACCGTCCCGCTCCTCATCGTGCTCGTGGCCCTCCCGCTCTTCGTGGCGTGGCGCGTCTACGAGAACGTGAGCGCCCCGCCGCAACCCCCCCTCGCCGGGCGGACGATCCACCCCGTCCCCCCAACGACGATCGCCTTCCAGGGCACGACGATCGACGTGGACGGGGCGGAGAACCCGTTCCGGACGGTCGGCACGCCGGACGACGCCGTCTTCCGGGGACACGTCGAGAACGGCCGGCGCATCTACTACGAGAACTGCTTCTACTGCCACGGGGACGACATGCGCGGCCAGGGCCACTTTGCCCACGGCTTCGACCCCCTCCCGGCCAACTTCGTCGACGCCACCACGATCGCGATGCTCCAGGAGAGCTACCTGTTCTGGCGCATCGCCAAGGGCGGGCCGGGCCTGCCCAACGAGTCCACGCCCTGGGCCTCGGCCATGCCCGCCTGGGAGAAATTCCTCACCGAGGACGAGATCTGGGACGTGACCCTGTTCCTGTTCGACTACACCGGCCACAAGCCCCGCGCCAAGGAGGTCGTAGACCATTGACGAACCTACGGGAACTGCGAAGCGGGAAACGGGAAGCGGGAACGTGGACGGCCGCGCTGCTCGCGATGCTGATCGGGCTGGCGCTGCCCGCCGCCGTGTGGGCGCAGGACGCCGAGCCGGATCTGGGGACGGAGGCGCAGCGCGAGGCCGGCCGCGCCGTCTACGACCAGAAGTGCGCCCAGTGCCACGGCCCCGAGGGCGCCGGCGACGGCATCGCCACGCCGTACGTCCGCCCCGCTCCGCGCGACTTCACCGGCGGCATCTTCAAGTTCCGCTCCACCCAGAGCGGCGAGCTGCCCACCACCGAAGACATCCGCCGGTCGATCCGCGAGGGGATGCCCTACACGTCGATGCCCGCCTGGAAGGGCATCCTCTCCGAGCAGCAGATCACGAACCTCGCCTACTACCTCAAGACCTTCACCGACGACTTCAGCGGCCCCTACGGCGTCCCCGAAGAGGCCGTCATCCCGCGCCCGCCCGGCTTCGACGAGGGCCACCTCGCGCGCGGGCGGGAGGTCTTCATGGAGAACCAGTGCGCCGACTGCCACGGCGACCAGGGGCGCGGCGACGGCCCCTCGGCGCCCACCCTCGAAGACCAGTGGGGCTTCCATATCCGCCCCGCCGACCTCACCAAGCGCTGGACCTTCCGCAACGGCCAGACCCGGCAGGATATCTACCGGACTTTCACCACCGGCCTGGACGGCTCGCCGATGCCCTCCTACGACATGCCCGAGGAAGACCGCTGGGCGCTCGTCGATTACGTCTGGTCGCTCTCGCGCGACGAGGCCGGCTACGACCAGCTCGCCCTCGCCGCGCCCGTGCCCGAGGTGGACCTGAGCCGGGGCGAGGCCCTCTTCGCCGAGGCCCAGCCCGCCTACTTCCCCGTCGTCGGCCAGATCATCGATCCCGGCCGGTCCTTCTACCCCGGCGTCAACGGCGTCGAGCTGAAGGCCGTCTACGACGACGACGACGTGGCCTTCCTCGTCATCTGGCACGACATGACGGCCGAGACGAGCGGCCGCAACCACCCGACGATGGACGCGCCGGACGACCCCGCCGCCGTGGACTCGGCCGGCACCTTCTCGGACGCCATCGCCCTCCAGTTCCCCGAGACCGTCCGGCCCGGCGTCGAGAAACCGTACTTCCTCTTCGGAGATGCCAAGAACCCGGTCCACCTCTGGCACGCCGACCTCGCCGCGGACGGCGCGACCGTCCTCACCGGGCGGGGCCAGGACGACATCCAGCCCACCGACGGCGCGGCGGTCGAGATGACGGCGCGCTACGAGGACGGCCGCTGGGTGGCGCTCTTCCGCGCGCCGCGCCTGCCCGAGGCCGGCCCGCGCTTCGAGGAAGAGACGTTCGTGCCCGTCGCGGTCTCCGTGTGGGACGGCTTCTACCGCGAGCGCGGCCCCAAGCGCGGCATCACGTCGTGGTACTCCGTCTACGTCGAGCCCGCCCAGACGCAGTCCGCCGCGATCCCGATGGCGAAGTGGGCCCTGATCGTGCTGCTGGGCGAGCTGCTGGTGGTCGGGCTGGTGCGGTGGCGCGCGAAGCGGCGGCGGGAAACGGTGGTCGCATAGGAGGAGGGATATAGGATGGAATACGACCGATTGATGATCGACGAGCATGGATTTGTGAAGGAAGAGGGATCTTCGTATGTCTCTACGCTCCAGGATCGTCTGATCAACTTTGCGGTGGCGACATGCAGGATCGCCGAGCAACTGCCTGCTACGCGCGTGGGCCACCATGCCGCCGGACAACTCATTCGAAGTTGTACCTCGCCCGCGCCGAATTATGGCGAGGCACAAGGAGCAGAATCCCGCCGGGATTTCATCCACAAGATGAAGGTCTGCCTGAAGGAACTTCGTGAGACGCACGTCTGGCAGACCTTCATCGAGCGAATGGGCCTCACGCGTTCACAAGAGCTGGCACCCCTCATCGACGAAGCCGACCAGCTCATTGCCATCTTCGTCCGCAGCGTCCTCACGGCCGAGCAGAATGCCAAACACAGGCGCTGAGCATCCCCTTCACCAATCAACAATCCATGCTCGTCACTCTCTAATCTCCTTGCCCACTGCCCCGGCATACCGCCCCGCGCTCGTCTCGTGGAACCTGACGAAGAAGTGCAACCTGCGCTGCCCGCACTGCTATATGGAGGCCGGCACCAGAGCCGCCCGCGAGCTCACCACGGACGAGTGCCTGCACCTGCTCGACGAGCTGCACGGGCTGGGCACCGAGATGCTCATCCTGACCGGCGGCGAGCCCCTCCTGCGGCGCGACATCTACCAGATCGCGCGGGCGGCGTCCGAGCGCGGCATCTGGGTGGTGATGGGCACGAATGGCGTGCTCGTCAACGACCACGTGGCCCGCAAGATGGTCGAGTGCGGCGTCAAGGGCGTCGGCATCAGCCTCGACGCCCTCGACCCGGCCCGCCACGACGCCTTTCGCGGGGGGCCGGACGCGTGGAAATACGCCGTCCGCGCCCTCGACCTCTGCCGGCGGCACGGGCTCGAAGTGCTCGTCCAGACGACCGTCATGGAGGAGAACCTCGGCGAGATCCCGGCGCTGCTGGATTTCGCGAAGGCGCGCGGCGCGTGGTCGTTCAACCTGTACTTCCTCGTCCAGACCGGGCGGGGGCAGGCGATGACCGAGCTCTCACCCGAGGCCACGCACGAGACGCTCTCGATGCTCGTCGACGTACAGGACGCCTACCGGCCGATGCTCGTCCGCTCCAAGTGTGCGCCGCAGTTCAAGCAGATCGCGTACCTGCGGGGGCGGGGCGGGCTGGAGAGCGGCGGCTGCATGGCCGGCACCAGCTACTGCCGCATCACGCCGGAGGGCGACGTCACGCCGTGCCCCTACATGACCGCCACGGCCGGCAACGTCCTCGACCGGTCTTTCACCGAGATCTGGGAGCGCTCGCCCGTCTTCGCGGACCTGCGCGACCCCGCCCGCCTCAAGGGGCGGTGCGGCGTGTGCGAGTTCAAGACGCTCTGCGGCGGCTGCCGCTGCCGCGCCTACGCCGCCACGGGCGACTATCTGGCCGAGGACCCGGCCTGCACCTACCAGCCCACCGGCGTCCCTCTGGATGCCGCCACGGTGCTCTGGAGCGAGGCCGCGCAGCAGCGCCTGGACCGCATCCCGATTGCCTTCATCCGCGAGAAGGTGCGCGCGGGCGTGGAGGCTTACGCCCGCCGGCAGGCCGCCCGCCTCGTCACGCCCGAACTCATGGACGGCGCGCTCAACGGCATGGAGCGCCCCGCCGCCTTTAGCAAACTACCCTCGTTCGTGAAACGAGATGCCTGACGCGCCTGCTCGTTTCGATCCCTCTCAACCGAAGAAACCCGTAACTGCCCTATGGAAGCATCGAAGTACGACGCCGCCACCCTCACGCAGCAGGTCCAGGTCATCGACGGCGTAGCCCGTCTGGAACAGAACGGCCACAGCCGCGAACTCGCCGTCAAGGCGCTGCCGCCCAAGTTCGTCCGCTGGCAGCTCGACTACAAGCACAGCGTCTACGACGCCATCGAGCGCGACGAGTACATCGCCTTCAACGCCGGGCACCTGCCCGTGGTGGGGACGTGGCAGGAGGACGCGCTCGTGCCCAACCTCGCCAACAAGGGCGTCGGGTTCACGCCCAAAGACGAGCACCTGGAGCACTACCTCGGCCTCGTCGAGGACGCGGTGGAGCAGATCCAGGCGCTCCCGCCGCACGCCACGAACCAGACGCGCGAGCTCCGTATCAACACCGCGCGCGAGTTCTACCGCCACCCCGAGCACATCGACTGGCGCCGCCTCGGGCTGCTGGAGATCTTCGAGGGCGGGACGTTCCAGAACCTCGCCGCCAACCCCGTCGCCTCCGTCCTCTGGACCGGCAATGCGCCCGTCTTCGTGAGCTTCCAGGTGGACTGCCTGGTCGAGATCATCACGCCCGAGGACCCGCGCTACCGCTTCTCGTGGGCCATGCGCCGGCTCTTCGAGTACGAGCCGTTCCACGTCGTCCAGACGATGTATCCGTACGCCTACTGCTTCTGGGTCGTCGATTACAAGGACAAGACGCCGAAGCGCCGCTACCCCGGCAAGCGCTCGGACAACACGGTCAATGAGGGCGGCGGCCACATCGACAAGAGCAAGCTGCCCGAGACGGTGCTGGGGAAGGCAGGGAAGGGGAGCTAGGGGCTGGGGAGTGCTGCGATTCCACGGTTATCCCAATCCCCTATCCCGAGTCACCAGTCCCCAACACCCAGCCCCCGATGCCCAGTCCCTAGTTCCTAGTCCCTATCATGTATCGCATCACCGCTGCCTGCACCGCCTGCGGCCTCTGTGTGGACGTCTGCCCGATCGGCGCCATCGAGGTGGCCGAGCCGATCTACGTGATCGACGAGACGTGCTGCGACTTCGAGGAGTGCGTCGCCGAGTGCCCGGAGCAGGCGATTGTGCCGCTCGCCGAATCCGTCCACGACGACTGACCGTGCCATGTTCGTCACCCGCTCCACCCTGCAGGACTTCCTGACCCGCCTGGACGCCGCCTACGGGCGGCCCGGCCGCGTGCTGCTCGTCGGCCAGACGTCGCTCGTCTACGAGGGCCACGCGCCGTGGACCGACGAGGCCGAGCTGACGGCCGAGGTGGAAGACCCCGTGGCCTTCGACGCCGCTCTCCGCCGCGCCGCCGAGGCCGCCGGCATCGCCGTCTGGCCTGAGTCTCCGGCCGACGTCATCCCGCTGCCGGAGGGCTACGAAGATCGCCACCGCGCCGCCGACGCCGCCGGGCTGCAACACCTGCGGCTGGCCCACTTCGACCCCTACAGCGTCGCCTACCGCTTCATCGCGCGGGGCGACGAGCCGGACTACCACCTCGTGCTCGCCTACCTGGACCAGGGCTGGGTGACGTTCGCCGAGATGGACGCCCGCCTCGACGCCCTCCTGCCGCGCTTCTCGATGGAGACGATCGCGCAGGATCCCGCCGAGTTCATGCGGCGCTACAAGGGGCTGCGGCAGATGGCCGCCGCCATCGCTCCCGGCACCCTCCACCGGCACACGCCCGCCTGAACAACCCCGCCGCATCCGCCTCGCCGCGCCGCCGGCATCCCGCCCGATGGTCGAGAACGAGATCCCGTACCTCCGCTGGAGCGAGTTCCGGCAGATGGCGCCGCCGATCCTGCGGCTGGAGGTGACGCGGCTGGAGGGCGTGATGGCCGGCACGCT
>JAWWAN010000154.1:0-7653 GCA_033721675.1 Rhodothermales bacterium
CCGGTCGATGTAGGGCAGTGCCTCCGTGGCGCCGGAGGGCGGGGTAAAGATCGCCAGCGCCGGGAAGCGCTGCTTCAGGTGCAGGCCGGTGTTCCAGTCGAGGATGCTCGGCGGGCGGCCCGTCCGCGCGCGGGCGTCCGTCACGAAGTTCATGACGGCGCGTTCGAGGGTCGTCTCGGCCGGGCTTGCCGCCACGCCCTCGTGGGCCAGTGGCACCGCGCGGCGGAGCGTCTTCCCGCCCCGGTCGGTGAGTTCGAGTTCGAGCGTCTCCTTCGGCGCGGCCGCCTCCGGCGCCAGGGCGGCGGCGATCCGGAAGCCCTGGCAGTATGGCTTGAGTTCGTCCGGAAACCGCTCGCTGATCTCGGGCCGCGACAGGTTGCACCGGCTCGACGCCAGCCGCTGGGCGCCGTGCATCAGGTGGAGCATGCGAGGCGGCTGGCTGTGGGGCCACAGGATCCACCCCTCGATTTCTACCCGGCCCTCTCGCCACACGGCCCGGTCCACGTGGATCGCCTCCTTGCGCTTCGGCGCAGCGCTCGGGGTGCCGGGCGGCGGCTCCGCTTCGCCGGGCGGCTCCGCCTCGCCGGATGGCGGGGCAGCGGGAGCCGACGCCCGCACCGCCACCGGGCAGGCCATAGACCGCTCGTTCCCCGCACGGTCCACTACCCGAACCACGACGGTGTGCGCGCCGGGCGGCACGGTGCCGTCGATCGTCACGGAGCCCTCGAACCCGCTCTGCGCGGCGAGCGGCACCCCGGGAAACGCGGCCGCTACGTCGGGCCGCGCGAGGCGATGCCGCAGCGTCCCCAGCAGGGTGTCGTCGAGGAAGACCTCGGGCGGGGCAAGCTCGTCGGCGGTGGAGAACGCCCAGCCGCTGACGTAGAGCGTGCCGGGGGCGGTCACGGTATGCTCGGGCGCGGGCAGGTCGAGGCAGGCCCGCACCGGGTGCGCTCGGCCCCGGGCCAGCCGCCCGGCGGCCTGTGAGAGCCCGAGGCGGCGCACCGCCTGGATCCGCACGGCGAGGCGCCCGGGCCACGACCCCCGCAGCCGGTCGCGCTCGCGCTGGAGGTAGTCTCGTTGCGCCTGGTATTCGTCGCGCTCGCGGGCGAGGCGCTGCGCCAGCGCCTCCGCCGCCGCCATCTCCCCGCCGAGTGCGGCGACCCGCTCGGCCAGCGCCGCGTGATCGGCTTCCATCCGCTCGGCCTCCTCCACGAGCGCCGCCTGTGCGGCTTCGAGTTGCGCCACGGTGTGAGCCAGCGCGGCACGCTCGGCCTCCAGCCGTCCGACCTGCCCGGCGAGCGCGGCGCGGTGCTGTTCGTCGACCGTGCGAGCCTCCGAGAGGGCGGCCTTCTCGGTTTCGAGGCGCCCCACGGTGTGGGCCAGCGCGGTCTTCTCCGCCTCCAGTCGCTCGGCGGTCTGCGTCAGGATGCCTCGCTCGCCTTCGCGCGTCGCGAGGCGTTCGGCCAGCGTGGCGCGCTCGGCCTCCAACCGCTCCGTGGTCTGCAGGAGCCGGCGCTTCTCGCCTTCGAGCTGCTCCACGGCACGATTCAGGGCAGCCCGCTCGTCTTCCAGCGCATCGCGTTCCGCTTCCAGCGCGGCGCGCTCGGCCTCCCGTGCGGCGTGCTGCGCGTCGCGCCCGGCGAGGGCGGTGCGCAGCTGCTCCGCCTCCTGGAGCGCCCGGACGGCGCGATCCGCCTCCGCCACCAGACGCCGGTACTGGTGCCGGCTGCCCGTGCGCAGCGAGTCCAGGCGATAGACGTCGTCTTCGCGCATGCGCTGGTAGACCGGCCCGGCGGCGGCACAGAGGCGCTCGTAGCACCGCGCGACGGCCGGCGGGATGCCCTCTTCCGGCAGGGACAGCTCCGGGTAGACCATCCGGCGGAGCCCGTCGTCGATGGTCGCCGTCGCCTCCGCGAGCACGCCGGGCGCGGCCTCCAGCCCCAGCGTATCCACGACGCGCCGCAGCTCGGCCGGGGCGTCGTAGAAATAGGCGGCGTAGTGCGTGACGAGGAGGTCGGCCGGCGGCATCGCTGCCAGGAGGTGCTCGTGGTAGCGCAGCCACAGGGCGAGGGCATCGCCGGCCAGGAGCGAGCGCGTCTCCCCGCCGCGGCTCAGCGAGAGCGCCACCTCCAGGGGGTTGCGGAGGCAGAGTACGACGCGGAGATTCGGCAGGAGGTTGAGCCAGAAGGGCAGCGTGAGGCAGTTTCGGGGGTCCTTCCACCCCCACCAGGCACGCCCCTCGAAGGCATCGAGGAGGTGGGCGGCGCGGCGGCGCAGGGGGTCCAGTGCAGGCTTCGTCCACCATCCGGGCGGCAGATCCGGGGGATGGTCCCAGTTCCCCTCCAGGGCGGCCAGGAGGTCGTCGTTGAGCTGCGAAAAGTGCAGGTTCTCCCAGTACCCGGCGGGGTTGTCCTCCGGATGCGGGGGCATCAGGTCGTCAGCCGGCCCCAAAAAGAGACCGGCCCGGTTCAGCAGCCGGGTGACCATCGAGGTCCCGGAGCGATGCATGCCGAGGATACAGAGGGGCATGGGGGGCCGCCAGGGTTGTTCGGGAGGGGCACACGGCGTTCAAGATAGCCCGCGCGCCCTCGCACCGCCACACCGGCGCCGCAGACGGACGGCCTCTCTTCGCGGCGGCGGGCCGCGCGAGATCAGGCCGGGGCGGGCGGCTTCCGCGCGACGAGCAGGAGGCGCGCCATATGCTCCTCCAGCATCGCCGGCTTCGCCCGCAACAGCACCTCGGCATCTACAAAGCCGGTCAGCTCCAGGCACCGCAGCAACACGGCCGGGCTCAGCGCCCAGAAGTTGGTCGGGTCGTCGTTCTGCAGGTGCATGAAGTAGCACAGGTTGCCGTCGGCGGGATGCTCGTAGACCTGTGTTTCGAGGGCCAGGTAGCCCCCCGCTCGCAGGTTGGCGAAGGCATGCTCCAGCGACAACAGGGGGTTGCGCAGATGATACAGGGTGCCAAAGTGCAGGACGACGTCGAAGGCCGCCGGCCGGGAGAACGTCTCGCCGCTCTCCAGCAGGAAGGTGCCGTCGACCCCGGCGATGCCGGCCAGGAACCGGGCCATCTCGACGTGGCGCGGCACCACGTCGATGCCCACGGGGCGCAGGCCGTACTCGCTCGCGGCGAAGATCGCGTTGTACCCGGCATTGCACCCGACGTCGAGCAGCCGCCCCCCCGCCAGGGCGCCGAACGGGATGCGCTGGGCCGCCGTCATGATCTTCTGCAGGGTGTTCTCGGCGAACGGGGTGCGGCGCTCGAAGTCCTTCGTCGAGACGCCGTTGTCGAAATCGATGCGGTGGCTCCAGGGGGCATAGTCGGCCAGGGTGCGCGTCAGCTCTCGGGCCCCGAGGGCGGTGTGCAGCGTGAGTACGTAGGGGTTGCTCATGCGGTATCGGGCGGCGGGAGGCCGGGGCAGCTCAGAGGGCTACCGGGTAGCCGAGGGCGTCCATCGCCTCTCCGGCCTCGCTTTCGAAGGTGCGCTTTTCCCATAGACTCCACGCCTCCCAGGGAGCCCGCTCGGCGGACTGCCGGTCGTCGCCGTAGCTGGAGTTGACCCAGGAGGCGCGCAGGAACGCGGCCGGCTGGGCGTCTTCGGGCGCCTCGAGGAAGGCGAAGATCCGGGCACAGGCGGCGGCGGGGTCGGCGATGAGGGCTTCGTTGCGGACCTCCAGCACCCGGTCCGGGTGCGCCCGGCTCGCGTGCAGGCCGCGCAGCGCGAAGGCGCTCCAGGTCTGGCAGGCCTTCTTGAAATCCGTGGCCCACGGCATCGGGAAGCCGCTCTTGAGCATGGAGGCGACCACGCGGCGGCCGTCCCGCACGGCGTGCAGCATCGACGCCCCGGGAAACAGCAGCAGCAGGTCCTGGAGCATCATGGTGTAGGACGGGCTCTGCTCGACCCACCGCCGCCCCCCCGACCGGCTCCGGTACAGACAGTCGAGGCCGTAGCCGACGTAGCGCGCGAACTCGGCGTAGCCCACGTCGTGCTTCTTGAGCCAGCGCGGCCGGGTGGTGATGTCGGCGACGCTGCTGTCGTAGACCTCGCGGAGGCGATTTCTTCCGTAGAGCGGGAGGATGAAGTCCGACTCGGCCGAGGTCCAGAAGTCGGGGTGCTGGGCCAGCGCCCAGGCCAGCGCGCTCGTGCCGGAGCGCGGCGACCCGACGACGAAGACGGCCTTGGAGGGGGTGAGGGGATCCATCGCGACTGCGGTAGGGGTTGCTGCGAGGAGGAGGGCTTCCGAAGGCGCGGCGGCGGCCCCGGTGCCAGGCCGCCCGGCGCACGGGCTCAGCCGGCGCGGTGCTTGCGCATCCAGAAGCTCCCGCCACCCCACCAGGGCGAGCGCGGGAACGTGCTCCGCATCGCATCTGGATGGTGCTGCGCCATGTAGCTGTTCGCAAAGAGCACCTCGAAGCATCGGTTGTAGATCAGAAACGCCTGAAGGAGATACTGCTCGTTCCAGAACCTGCGCTGCTCGAGCACCCAGTCCTTCGGATATTCCCTGGGCAGAAAGACGTCGTGGAGGTGGACGAGCACGCCCGGGCGCAGCGTCGGCAGGACGTCGAGCAGCAGGTAGTTGACGTCGCTCCCGATCCGCGCCACGTGGGAGCTGTCGATGAAGAGGACGTCGCCGGCCTCAAGTTGCGCGAACACGGCGGGATCGACCTCCTGCACGGGGGCCTCCAGGAGCGCCGTCAGGCCGGGCAGCCGGGCGTTCAGGAAGGGGCGCGGGGAGGGTTCGATGCACACCAGCTCCGTGGTGCCGTTGCGGCGGGCCGCCTCGGCGGCCAGCAGGGTCGAGAAGCCCCCGCCCACCTCCACGATGCGGCGCGGCGCGGCGTACCGCATCATGCAGTACGACACCAGCGCGTCGGTCCCGCTGAACATCGGGTTGTCGAAGTAATACCGGTGCGGATCTTCCGGGGCGGGCGCGTGCGCGAAGCCGTTGTACTCGTCGGCGAAGCGCGGGAAGACCTCTTGCAGCAGCCGCACCTGCTCCGCCCCGTTCATGTCGATCCCATGGAGGGGCGCCTCGCGTTCCCAGAGGGCGTCGGGGAGGGCGCGCGTGTCCGGGATCGGTTCGTAGAAGTGATTCCGGCTGACGTGGAAGCCGTGCTCCTGCCAGAGGTCGAAGTACTTCAGGTAGGCCCCGCTCCGCACGAGGGGCGCCAGCAAGGCCGCCACCTTCCGGGCGGCCCGCTCCTCTGCGGGCGTCCCCTGCGCCGTGCTCTTCGGGGCGTTCTCGGGATGCTCGGCGCGCCGGTTCATCAGAGTCATCGTCTACGGCGGTGGGGTCAGCAAGGGTCAGGGGCGCGTGGCGGCCGGAGCGGGCGCGCCGGGTGCGGGCGCCGGGCGGTGCAGGCCCCGGCGTTCGATGAGATCGGCGAGGGCGGTGGCCCAGCGCCGGTGGGCGACGGCGTTGAGGTGGTTGTCCCAGCCGAGCCCGAACTGCGCCGTCAGCTCTTCCCAGCTCCGGGCCTCGGGGAACAGGGCCAGCAGCTCGATCCCCGGCACCCCGTCCTCCTGCTCGAAGCGGTGCAGCATGCGCCGGTAGTCCGGCGAGCTGCAGAAGCACGCGAGGACGACGGGGAGGCCGCGGGCGCGCGCCTCCTCGACCACGGCCTTGAGGGGGGTGTAGACCGGCTCGGCGAGCCGCTCAGAGATCGGGCCGGGCACCACCGGCGCCATCCAGCGGGCGTCCGGGGCGTGCTGCGCCGTCCGCTGGGTCTGCGCCGCCTCGTGGAACTGCAACCGCTGCCGCATCAGGTTCAGGTAGAGCACGAGGCGGCTGCGGCGTTTCCACCACGAGCCGTCCGTGCGCGCCTCCACCTTCTCGATGGACTTGTCGACGATGCGGCTCTTCTCGTTCTCTCCGACGCCGTCCCAGTGCAGCCAGCCGTCGGCGTCGGCCCGGAGCGGGGGGTCATGGTCGTTGTTGGCGGGCAGGAGGAGGAGCAGGTCGGGGTCGTAGCCCAGCACGTAATGGTCGAAGACGGCGCGTTGCTGGCGGCTGTTGAATCCGTTGACGCCGAAGTTGAGCACCTCGGCGGGCCGGCCGAGGCGTTCTTCGAGCAGGCGGGCGAGGACCTCGCCCACGGTGTCTTCGTAGGGCACGCCGAAGCCGAAGGCGTGCGAGTCGCCCACGAGGGCGATGCGCAGGGTCCCCGGCGTCTTCTGGCGGGGCCACTCCGGCCCGCGGAAGCCGAGGCTGTTGGTCTCCAGGTCTACGCCGAAGGCCGTGCCCTCGAAGCCGGCGCGGTAGGTGTAGAGCACGCCGGGCGCCTCGGCCGGGCGATAGATGTTGCTGACGGACCAGAAGGTCTCTGCCGGCACCAGCAGGCGCACCGTCGCCTCGCCCCCCGCCACGAGGAGGAGGAGGCTGAGCAGCAGCATGGCGCCGGTGAAGAGCAGGCGGCGGCGCCACCCCAGCGGGGGCGCCCCGGCCTCTTCCTGCGCGCCCGGCGGAACGGCGTGTCGCATGAGACCCCAGGAACAGCGTGCCGGCAAGCACGCGGGCGAACGCGCACTTGCCGGCACCGGGTGCTACGATGAATCGGAAAGAACCGGGCGGGCTACTGCCGGTCTTCGAGCGTGCCGCTACGCACTTCCGGCAGCTCGTAGCCGATGCCGCGCGAGAGCGGCTGGCCGAACTCCTGCGGATGCAGGTAGAGCCCCCGGACGCCGGCGGGCTTGTCTACCTCCACCGGGATGCGATGCTCCTCGGCCCAGCGGTCCTGCCGGACGCCCGTGACCTGCCACGAGACCTTCATCCCCGGCGTGCCGCCGGCGATGCGGAAGCGGTTGCCGTTGATCTCCTCGGCGATGTAGAGGTTCGGGCCGGGCGCGCCGATGGCCGTGAGCTGGTACCGGAAGTCGCGGTTGAGCGCCTCGAACCAGTCCGCCATCTCCACCACCGCCTCGCCGTTGGCGTCGAGCACGACGTTGCCGTTGTAGACGTTCATCATGTCCGGGCTCTCGACGAAGCTGTGGTAGAGGAACTTGTTGGCCGGGTCGAGCGGGTGGTCGATCCGGAAGGAGCCGCCGGCCTTGCTGACGTTGCCGGAGAAGGTGACGTCGCCGGTGGAGGCCAGGATGATCCGGTCCACGGCGGCCGTCACATCCCGGATGACGAAGTTGTTGTTGCCGGTGGCGAGGCGCAGCGTGTACTGGTAGTTGTCCCCGAGGTCCTGGAAGCGGAAGGCCGGGTTGTTGTTGCCCGCAATGCGGACCTCCGGCGTGCCACTCGCCGCACGCACGTCGAGCTGCGAGACCGGTGCGTTCGTCCCGATGCCGATGGCGCCGTCGCCCGCGAAGGCGCTGGCGTCCAGGAAGAAGGCGTTCTCATTTGCATCGGCTTCGACCTGGAAGTCGAGGTTCACGCTGCTCTGGTTGAAGTTGATCCTGCCGGACTCCATAACGATCGAGTTCGTCGGCGCGCTGGGGCGAATCTTGAAGGGCAGGAGCGAACCGTTCGTGACGTCGCGGATGAAGAAGTTGGTCTCGTTGCCGGCCACGTCCCAGGTCTGCGGCGCGAAGCCGCTGGAGTTGTCCTGTTCCAGGCGCAGCGTCGGCGAGTCGCCGTCGCGGGAGTGCAGTTCCACGACCGGCGTGGCCGTGCCGAAGCCGACGCGGCCGGCATCCTCGACGTAGA
>JAWWAN010000155.1:0-7636 GCA_033721675.1 Rhodothermales bacterium
GTTGCCCGGCCCGCGCACGAGCGTCTGGGCGTCGAGCGTGATCGTCAGCCCGGCCAGCGTGAGGGTGCCTGCGCCGACGTGCTGGAGCGCCGCGCCGCCCCCCTCGGCCGCGCCGCCACGCCGGTAGGATCCGTGGAGCAGTGGGCACGGACGCAGACGCCCGCCGGAGCCGTCTTCGCCGTGCCGCCGTCGTGGTCAGGCTTCCGGAGCCACGCGCGCCGCGCCGTCGTGGTGGACTTCAAGGCGTTCCCGTTCCAGCCGGAGCAGATCCCCGTCTGGTTCGAGCGGCTGGCGGATCTCGCGCCGATCTCCCTACCCGAGCGCGCCGACCCGCGCCTCCAAGCCACGCTCGACGACGCCTTCCTGCGCCGCGCCCCTGAGGCCCTGGCGCGCGCGGCGAGCCGCTACGGCATCGATTACGTGGTGCGCCACCGTTCGGCGCCGCTGGCCCACCCGGCCTTCGAGCTGACCCACGACGCCGGCCCGTGGCTCGTCTACCGTTACCGCGCGCACGAGCCGGAGCTGGCATGAGCCTGCGCGCCCGCCTCCAGACCCGCCTCCGCCGGCTCTTCGCGCCCGAGGGCTTCCGCGGCCCCGTCCTGACGCTGCTCTCCGGCACCTCCGCCGTGATGGTGCTGGCCTACCTCGCCCTCCCCCTCCTCACCCGCCTCTACACCGAGGCCGAGTTCGGGGTGGCGGACTATTTCAGCGCCCTGCTCGTGGTGCTCGTCTCCTTCACCTCGCTGCGCTACGACGACGCGCTGATGCTGCCCGAGGACGACGACGAGGCGGCGGCCGTGCTCGCCCTGGCGGTGGGCGTGCTGCTCGCCTTCACCGGGTTCTTCGCGCTCCTGCTCCCCTGGCGTGTGGAGATCGCCGCAGCACTCGGCATGCCGGCGCTGGCGCCGTGGCTCTGGCTCGTCCCCCTCGCGCTGCTCGTCTTTCGGGGCACGCGGCTGGCCGAGGCGTGGCTGACGCGCGTCCGCCGCTTCCGCCCGCTCTCGGCCGGGCAGGTCACCGGCACGCTGGCGAGCGTCACCACGCGGCTCGGGGCGGGCGTGCCGCCGGTGAGCGCGGGTGCGGGCGGGCTCATCGTGGGGTTCGTCGTCGGCTACGTGGCCTCGGCGGCGGTGCAGGGGACGTATGCGCTTCGGTACGGCGCGCGCCGCCTCTGGCGCGTGCTCGACCCCGCCGTGCTGGCCCGGCTGGCGCGCCGCTACCGCCGCTTCCCGCTCTACACCACGCCCTCCGTGCTGCTGGCCACGCTCGGGAGCCGCCTGCCCGTTCTGCTGCTCCCGTTCTTCTTCGAGGCCGCCGTCATCGGCCTCTTCGGCCGGGCATTCGCCGTGCTGGCGATCCCGCTCGGGCTCGTCGGCGGGGCCGTGGCGCGCGTCTTCTTCGTCCATGCGGCCGAGGCCCGGCGGGAGGGGCGGCTGGCCGAGGTGACCGGCACCGTCCACCGGCGGCTGGTGATGCTGGGCCTCTTCCCCACCCTCGCGCTCCTGCTCGCCGGGCCCGACGTCTTCGAGGTCGTCTTCGGGGCGCCCTGGCGCGAGGCCGGCCGGTACGTGCAGTGGATCGGGCCGTGGCTCTTCCTGGCCGTCACCGCCGCCTCGCTGACGTCGATCTTCGACGTGCTCGAACGCCAGCGGCTGGACTTCCTGACGAGCCTGCTGATGTCCCTCTCGCTGGCCGCCGCCCTCGTGGCCGGCGGCCGCACGGGCGACGTGCGGACGACGCTGCTGCTCGTCGGTGCCGTCGGGTCCGGCACGCGGGTGGTGCAGCTCGCGGTGCTGTTGCGGCTGGCCGGCGTGGGCGCGGGCGAGGCGCTGCGGGCCTACGGGCGCTACCTGCTCTTCGGCGCCCCCGGCCTGCTGCTCGTCGCCGCCGCCCTCCCGCTGGACGCACCCTGGCTCACGACGGCCGCCCTCGCCGGCGCCGGGCTCCTCTACGGCGGGCTCGTGCTGTGGAAGGACCGCCTGCTCGAACACCGGGGCTGACCCAGGGCTGACCCCGCATTCAGCCGCCGCCTCTGGGAGCGCGGAGATACAGCACGAGGATGTAGACCACGGCGAGGCCGATCATCACCACCCCGCCCCAGAACGAGACGGGCAGCAGGTACGACGCATTGCTGCCGTCCGTGGCGATCAGGTAGACCCATTCGTCCAGGGCGAGGCTGAGGCCGACGCCGAAGACCACCACCGCGCCGTCGAGCCAGCGGCTCGCCCCCCGGAACAGCGCCAGCGGAACGCCCCCGGCGACGACGAGCAGCAGGCCGGTGAAGAGGTGATGGATGTTGTACCCCGCCACGTCGAAGTCGGCGTCCGGCGTGGCATGCAGCCAGATGCGCAACCCGACGAAGGGCACCACCAGCGACGCCGCCAGCAGCACGGCCCGCCGCCGCACGCCGCTCGGCCCCACCACCACGCGCGTTCCTTCGGGCATCCTGCGTTCTTCCGGAAGAGACACCATTCCATCCGCTTCGTGAACGGAGGAGGAGAATACCCATTCCAGCTCGCAACGACAAGCGGCACGCACCGCCACAAAAAAAGCCGACGCCCCGGAAGAGGCGTCGGCTCGAAAGGGATGCGGGGCCGGCTACATGATCGACCGGAACGTCGGGGGCAGGCCGTTGCCGGTAGCCTGGCGCGCCGTCTGGGGCATCTCCGGGCCGTCTTCGGCCACAGCGTCGGTGCCGCAGTACTTCTCGAAGGCGTTCACCAGATCGGACGCGATGGCGCCGGCGCTGCGGCCCTCGATGTGGCGGCGCTCGATGACGAAGACCGGGTCGCCGTCTTTGAAGAGCGCCATGAACGGGGACGACGGCGGGATGCCGGCGAGGATCTCACGGGCGCGGGCCGTGGCCTCCAGGTCCTGCCCGGCGAAGACCGTCACGTACTGGTTCGGCTGGTGCGGTGCCTGCCGGGCGAGGGCCACGGCGGGGCGGGCGTTGGCCGCGGCACAGCCGCAGACCGAGTTGATGACGAGCAGCAGGGTGCCCTCCTCGGCGGCCTCGAAGGCGGCATCGACGGCCTCCGGCGTGCGCAGCTCCTCGACGCCAAGGCGCGTCAGCTCGCGCCGCATGGGATCGACCAGGGCTTCGGGATACGGCATGGGAACTCTCCGCAAGTTGATCAGCAGTGGGGATGGCGGCGGCAGAACGCCGCGCCGATGGTCGTTACAACGAGCATTCGAGGCGATTGATCCGAGGGCCGGTGGGGCTTCAGACGCCTGCGCACGGCCCGCTACCGGCGGGGCAGGCGCCGCAGGTTGCGGTCGATCTCGTCGCGCTCCACGGCCCACGCGGCCTCGTCGTCCGGCAGGCCCGGCAGGTACTGGTCGGCGAGGCTGATGCCGGCGTCCTCGATCTGCTGCTCGATCTCCCCGAGCTGGGCTTCGAGCGCGTGGAGGCGGTCCTCCATCCACCGGGTGGAGCCGCGGGCCGAGTCGGCGAGGCGGCGGCGCGTGGCGTGCCCGGCTTCGGGTGCGGCGAGGAGCCCCGTGAGGAGCCCTCCCGCGAAGCCGGCGGCCGCCGCCAGCAGCAGCGAAAGCCTGTTGTTCATCGTGCTCGGGGCGTCGGGTGATGGATGTCCGGAAGCCGCACCGCCGGCCGCCTAAAGCAGATGCCGCCACGGGGCGATACCGGGTTATACGTCGCTGCTCCGGGCAGTTCCGGCGCCTGCCCTCGAAGCCGCTCCCTACCTTTGATCGGACGGTCTGCGTATCTTGGCTGCCATGATGGTTCCGTTGACGCTTCGCTCTCTTCTCCTGCCGGCGCTACTGGCCGGCGTGCTGCTGACCGGCTGCACGGCCTCGCGGCCGGCCGCCGACGCTCGCGCGCCGTCGTGGACGACGGCCGCGGCGCCTGCGCCGGCCCCGCCAGTAGAACGTGCCGCCGCCGCGCCCGCCCGTGAGGCCGCACCGGGCGAGGCCGAGCGGCGCCTGCGCGCCGCCACCGTAGACTGGTACGGCACGCCCTACCGCTTCGGCGGCACCACGCGCGACGGCATCGACTGCTCGGCGTTCGTGCGCGCGGTCTACCGCGAGACCTTCGGCGTCGATCTGCCCCGCACCACGGCACAGCAGGTCCACGAGGGCGTGCCCGTCCGCGGCGGCGCCTTCGTGCCGGGCGACCTCGTCTTCTTCCGCCCGTCCAGCAAGGGCCGCCACGTGGGCATCTACCTGGGGCGCGGCGAGTTCGTCCATGCCGGCACCAGCACGGGCGTGACGATCTCGCACCTCGACGAGCCGTACTGGCAGCAGACCTACTGGACCACGCGCCGCCTGCTGCCGGCGCCCCTGCCCGTGCGCCCCGCCGCCCCGCTGGCCGGGCCGCCCCGCGCGCCCGCCGGCCGCACGAGCTGGTAGCCCCGAAATCGCGGCGGCGGGATCTCTTCGGCGGCTGGGGCGTGGAATCGCTGTTTCCGGATGCGTTCGGGGGCGGCGCGGCCGCTCGTGCCCTCGCCCCTCTCGCCGGTCTTCATCGCCGCTGCCGCCGCAGGCCGTGGCGTTCTCTTTTTTCCCCCGGCGCCGCGCACCCGACCCTCCCGAACCAGCAGTTGCCCACGATGGCTGAGCAGCAGACAAAACCGGTGTACCTGACCAAGGAGAGCCTTCAGAAGCTGAAGGACGAGCTGCATCATATGCGCACCGCCGAGCGCGCCCGCATCGCCGATGCCATCGCCGAGGCCCGGTCCCACGGCGACCTCTCCGAGAACGCCGAGTACGACGCCGCCAAGGAGGCGCAGGGCCAGCTCGAAGCGCGCATCGCCAAGATGGAGCAGACCCTCTCGAACGCCCGCCTCATCGACGAGTCGCAGATCGACACGAGCAAGGCGTTCATCCTCTCCAACGTGCGCGTGAAGAACCACCGGACGGGGAGCGAGCAGGTCTTCACCCTCGTCTCCGAGCAGGAAGCCGACCTGGCGAAGGGCAAGATTTCGATCAAGAGCCCCATCGGCAAGGGGCTGCTGGGCAAAGAGCCGGGCGACGTGGTCGAGATCAAGGTCCCTGCCGGCAAGGTCAAGCTCGAGATCCTGGAGATCTCGCGCGCCTGACCCCCCTCCCCGCCCGTCGAACGCAGCCTCCCGAGCCGCCGTGGCCGGCCGCCCCGCCTCCCGCTCTCGCCGCCCGTCCTCCCGCCGTACGAAGAAGGGTCCGGTGCGCCGGTTCTTCGGCGGGATCGCTGCCGTGCTGGCGAGCGGGCTGGCGGCCTACTTCGGCGTCTGCGCCCTGTGCCTGCTGCTGCTCAACGTGGTCTATCCGCCTACGACGGGTGTGCAGATGCAGCGACGCGTGGAATCGTGGATCGAGGGCCGCGCCTACGAGAAGCACTACGCCCCCGTGCCGCGCGCGGCCCTCTCGAAGCACCTCCGCCACGCCGTCGTCGCGGCGGAGGACGGGCGGTTCTACGAGCACGGCGGCATCGACTGGCAGGCCGTCGAGAAAGCCATCGAGGACAACCGCCGGCGCGGGCGCGCATGGCGCGGCGGCTCGACGATCACGCAGCAGCTCGTCAAGAACCTCTTCCTGACGACGCACAGCAACTACGTCCGCAAGGCCCTCGAAGTCCCGCTGACGTACCTGGCCGAGCTGCTGCTGCCCAAAGAGCGCATCCTGGATCTCTACCTGAACGTGGTCGAGTTCGACGACGGCGTCTTCGGCGCCGAGGCCGCCGCGCAGCGCTACTTCGGCACTTCGGCGGCGCGGCTCTCGCGCTACCAGGCCGCCGGGCTGGCCGCCGTGCTGCCCGCTCCCCGGAGGCGCTCGCCCCAGCAGATGGGCCGCTACACGAACGTCATCGTCCGCCGCATGAGCCAGATGGGATGGTGATCGGGGACTGGGGACTGGCGACCAGAGACTGGGGCTCTCGCCCTGATCCCTACCGGCCCCTCCCCAGTGGCCAGTCCCCGGCCCCCGGCCCCTGTCCCCCGCTATGATCGATCTACGCAGCGATACCGTGACGCGGCCCGGCGAGGGGATGCGGCGCGCGATGTACGAAGCCGAAGTCGGGGACGACGTCTTCGGCGAGGACCCGACGGTGCTGCGGTTGCAGGAGGCCGTCGCCGAGGTGCTGGGCAAGGAGGCGGCGCTGTTCGTACCCACCGGCGTGATGGGCAACCAGCTCGGCCTCAAGGTCCACACGCAACCCGGGGACGAGGTGCTGCTCGAACGCACCTGCCACATCTTCAACTACGAGTCGGGCGCGGCCGGCCTGCTCTCCGGCGTGCAGCTCAACGTGCTCGACGGCGCGCGCGGCATCCTGGAGGCCGAGACGGTGCGGCGTGCGGTGCGGCCGGGCTACTACTGGGAGCCGCGCTCGCGCCTGCTCTGCCTGGAGAACACGCTCAACAAGGCCGGCGGCATCGTCTACCCGCTCGCCCGCACCCGCGCGCTGGCCGCCACCGCCCGCGAGGCCGGGCTGGCGCTGCACCTGGACGGCGCGCGGCTGTGGAACGCCACGGCCGCCACGGGTACGCCGGAGCGCGACTACGCCGCCCCGTTCGACACCGTCAGCGTGTGCCTCTCGAAGGGGCTGGGCGCGCCCGTCGGCTCCGTGCTCGCCGGCAGCCATGCGCACATCGCGCGGGCACACCGCTACCGCAAGCTCTTCGGGGGCGGCATGCGGCAGGTAGGCGTGCTGGCCGCCGCCGGCCTCTACGCGCTGGAGCACCACCGCCCCCGCCTCGCCGAGGACCACGCCAAGGCCCGCCGGCTGGCCGAAGGCATCGCCGCGCTGCCCGCCTTCCGCGTCGACCTCGGCACCGTCGAGACCAACATCGTCATGTTCGACGTCGCCACCGGCGATGCGATGCCGGTGCTGGAGGCGCTGAAGCAGGACGGCGTCGCGATGGTCCCCTTCGGCCCCGCCACCATCCGCGCCACGACCCACCTCGACGTCTCGATGGACGACGTCGAGACCGCCCTCGCGCGGATGCGACGGCGGTTCGGCTGAGGCCCTGCGGCGCTGGGGGACGCAGGGCGGGCGAGGCAGGACGGCGCCCTCCCGAACCCATGTCCTCCTGAGCGACGGCCCGCAGGGCCGGAGCCGAAGGATCTCGACGCTTCGGGATGGAGCTAGCCCTCGATCGGCGAGAGCCCTCGGCTTCGCTCGGGATGACACGGCCGCGACGCCGGCGCGGGATCCCGGCGTCCCGCCCTGGTCCTTCGGCGTCCGCCTCCTTACCGTCTTCTCTCGTGCGAAGACGCCGAACGCACCGGGCGTTCGTGCGTATCTTGCGGGAGCCGCTTTCGGCCCCGCATTCCACCGAACCCGACCGATCCCCATGCCGAAGTATTCCTTCAATCCGGACGACGCCTTCCTCTTCGAGTCGATGCTCGGCGAGGAGGACCGGCTGATCATGGAGTCTGCCCGCGAGTACGCGCAGACGCAGCTGGAGCCCCGCGCGCTCGAAGGCAACCAGGACGAAGTCTTCCACGAAGCGATCCCGCGCGAGCTGGGCGAGATGGGCCTGCTCGGCGCCTTCATCCCCGAGGAATATGGCGGGGGCGGCACCAGCTACACGGCCTACGGCCTCGTCGCCCGCGAGATGGAGCGCGTCGACTCGGGCTACCGGTCGTTCTGCTCCGTGCAGTCGTCGCTGGTGATGTACCCGATCTACGACTTCGGCACCGA
>JAWWAN010000156.1:0-7606 GCA_033721675.1 Rhodothermales bacterium
ACTGGGGACTGGGGACTGGGGACTGGGGACTGGGGACTGGGGACTGGGGAAACTACACTGTTCGAGGGAATGATGGCGGCCCCTTTCCCGCTTCCCCCCTGGCCCTTCCCCGTATTTTAGCTTTCGGAGGACGGGGGACGTTCCGTAGTTTCTGGCCGCTCGACAGCTCTACTCGCCTATGCCCGCGCCCGGAATGCCCACAGCCCAACTGATCGACGGAAAAGCCATCGCGGCCGAGGTCCGCGCCGAGGTGCGGGAGGAGGTGGCGGCCTGGACCGCCGCCGGGCACCGCCCGCCGTACCTCGCCGTCGTCCTCGTCGGAGACAACCCCGCCTCGGCCTCCTACGTGCGCGGCAAGGCGCGGGCGTGCGACGAGGCCGGCATCGAGAGCGACACGCTCCGGTTCGAGGCCGACCTCTCCGAAGCCGAGCTGCTGGCGACCGTGGACCGCCTCAACCGCGACGACGGCGTGGACGGGATCCTCGTGCAGCTCCCCCTGCCGGATCACATCGACGAGCAGAAGGTGCTCCGCGCCGTGGACCCGGACAAGGACGTGGACGGCTTCCACCCCGAGAGTGCCGGCCGGTTGATGACGGGGCTGCCCGGCTTCGTCTCGGCCACGCCCGCCGGCATCCTCGAGCTCCTGCGGCGCAGCGGCATCGAGACGCGGGGCGCGCACGCCGTCATCGTCGGGCGCTCCAACATCGTCGGCAAGCCCCTCGCGAACCTGCTGCTGCGGCGCGGCATCGACGCCACGGTCACCGTCTGCCACAGCCGCACGCGCGAGCTGGCCGGCGTCACCCGCCAGGCAGACATCCTCGTGGCCGCCATCGGCCGCGCCGGCTTCATCACGGCCGGCATGGTGAAACCGGGCGCCGCCGTCATCGACGTCGGCATCAACCGCGTGGACGACGCCACGCGCGAGCGCGGCTACCGGCTCGTGGGGGACGTCGACTTCGACGGCGTGCGGGACGTGGCCGGCCACCTCACGCCCGTCCCCGGCGGTGTCGGCCCGATGACGATTGCGATGCTGCTGAAGAACACCCTCGCCGCCGCCCGTCGATCTTTGTGAGTGTTTCGGTGTTTCCGGGGTCCGGCGTTTCAGGCCGGCACCCCCCGAACCCCGGCACCCAGGGACATTGGACCCCCCCGCCATGCAAGAGGCCCCGACCCCCCAGGACGTCGTCGACTCGCGCGCCCCGCAGGTGGGCTCGCTCGCCCCGCAAGCCGCGGCGGCGGATACCGCGGCGGCCGACACCTCCGACGCGCTCACGCAGATCAGCGACGAGATCGGCGAGGCGAGCCGGCTCCTGCTGGCCGGCGAGTGGGATCTGTTCTGGAGCCGCCTCTACGAGGGCCTCGCCGGCCTCGTGGTGGACCTGATCCCGAAGCTCTTCGGGGCGATCTTCGTCTTCATCCTCTTCTACATCGCCTACCGGGTGATGTTGACCGTGATCACGCGCGTGCTCAACCGCAGCAAGCGCGTAGACATGGGGTTGCAGAACCTGCTGCTGAAGACCTACCGGGTCGTCGTGCTGAGCTTCATCGTCGTCATGGTGCTCGCGCAGCTCGGGGTGAACGTGGCGGCCCTCCTGGCCGGCCTCTCCATCGTCGGTATCGCCGTCGGCTTCGCCGCGCGCGACACGCTGGAGAACTTCATCTCGGGCGTGACGATCATGCTTGACAAGCCCTTCCGCATCGGCGACAACGTGGAGGTGGACGGGGTCTTCGGGACGGTGGAAGACATCACGCTCCGCTCGACCCGCCTGCGCACGCTGAGCAACCAGATCATGGTGATGCCGAACGTGCAGATGGTCAACCAGAAGCTCCTCAACCACACGATGCTGCCCACGCTCCGCATCGCCATCCCCTTCGGCATCGCCTACAAGGAGTTCCCCCAGCAGGCCCGCGAGGTCGTGCTCGCCCTCACCGAAGGCGACGAGCGGCTGCACCCGGACTACAAGCCCCACGTGGTGGTCACCGGCCTCAACGATTCGAGCGTAGACATGGAGCTGCGCCTGTTCCTCAAGAACCCCAAGATGGAGGTGCCCGTGCGCTTCGACTACATCGAGAAGGTCCGCGAGGCGCTGCGCGAGGCCGACATCGAGATCCCGTTCCCCCACCTGCAGCTGTTCATCGACGAGGCCCGCGCCTTCGACGACTCGTTCCTGATGCAACCCCGCCTCCCTCGCCCCTCCGACGACGACCGCCCCACCGCCTGACGTGCTCGTACTCCGCCCGCTCGCTCCCCTGCTCCTCGTTCTCGCGCTCATCCCTGCCGCCCACGCCCAGGTCAACGTCGAGAAGCTGCGCGACCTGGAAGCCGACGGCTTCGCGGCCACGCTCGGCGGCGACGTCGCCTTCCGGTCCGGCAACTCGGACCTCGTCGAGCTTGGCCTGGGCGGCCGGCTCGACTACCGGAGCGGCCTGCATTATACGTTCGCCATCGCCTCGCTCCGCTACGGCGAGAACAACGGGCGGCGGTTCAAGGACCAGAGCTTCGCGCACCTGCGCTACACGTACTGGTTCCGCACCCACCTGGCCGCCGAGATGTTCGGGCAGGCCGAGCGCGACGGCTTCACCCTGCTGGAGTTGCGCCTGCTCTACGGCAACGGCGTGCGGCTGCGCTACCTGGAAGCCGAGCGCGCCGCCGTCTACCAGGGCTCGACCGTGATGATCGAGTACGAAGACCTCGACGCCTCCCGGGTGCAGACCCACCCGGACGAGCTGCTCGTCGGGCGGTGGAGCAACTACCTGAGCGTGCGCCTGGCGCTGAGTGAGCACACCTCCCTCATCAACACCCTCTACGTCCAGCCCCGCTTCGACGCCTTCGCGGACGTCCGCGTTCTCGACGAGGCCGCCGTCGAAGTCGCGCTCTCCCGCCACGTCGCCCTCCGCACCACCTTCCACCTCCGCTACGACAGCCGCCCGCCTGACGGCGTCGAGGACCTCGACCTCACGCTCCGCAACGGCCTCACGTTCACCTTCTGACGCCTGCAATAGCCCTGTAATCTCTGGCGCCGGGGGCGGGCCGGGCGAATCCGCCCGGGCTGGTGGCGGGTTGGCTCCGGGGTACGCTCCTTCCGCCTGGACGCCCGCCGCCGATGAAATACCTCTTGCCGGTCCTCCTCCTGCTCCTCGGATGCGCCGAGGGATCTTCCGCCGAGACCGACACGCCCGCGCCGCAGGACCCCACCGATGCGGGCCTGCCTGCCACCGTGACGGACACGATGTTCGTGGAGGGAACGGCTCAACCCGTGACGCTGCGCCGTTACGATGCCCCAGGCATCCCGTTCACCACGGCCCTCCCCGACGGCGACTTCCGGCCAGCCGTCCTCGACGGCACGGGCGGGCAGGAGGTGCGGTTCATCGCCGCCTTCGGGCAGGCGGAGCAGCCGGATGCCTACGTGGCGTTCCTCTTCCCGGCCGTGGAAGGGGCCGGCGCCCTGCACCGCGCCGTGCAAGACACGCTGGCAGCGCGTGGCTGGCAACCCACCGAGCACGACGACCCCGAGCGCACCGCACCCTGCCCCTGGGCCGATGGCTACCACACCTACCGGGACGAAGGCGAGGTGCTCAGCACCGGCTACGCCTGCCTCGGCGAGCACGGCGGGCAGCCCTTCGCGCTGATCACCCACGTGCCCGTGCCCTACAGCGAGGGCTTCGGGCCGCGCCTCGCGCTGCTGCTGGAGCACTTCCGCTGGCGCGATACGGGCGCCCCGCTCGCCGGCCGGAGCTGACCGCCCGCGCCACGCCGTCAGCCGGCGGGGCGCCACGTCTGGGTGCGGTAGAACGGACCGAAGTAACCGCGCACCTGCAGGCGCTCGTCCTCCACCCACACCTTGGCCCGGTACGTCTTCCCCTTCTCGGGGTCGAGCACGCGGCCGCCCTCCCACTCGCCCCCGTCCTCCTCCAGATCCCAGAGGATGACCATGCCGACGACGGGCTGGTCCTCGCGCGCGCCGTCGCACTTCGTGCAGATGATCCGCCCCTCGGCGTCGCGCGGGGCGTCGTCGGCGGCGTCCAGAATCTCGACGACGCGGCCGAAGAGGCGTCCTCCCTCCAGGTAGAGCTCCACCACTGACTTCTCCACGCCGGTCTCTTCGTCGACCGTCACCCAGCGGCCCACGGGCGACTGGGCCGGCGCCGGCGCGGCCAGGAACGAGAGCAGGGCGACGAGAGCGAGGGAGCGCACCAGAGCAGGCATACGAGGATCCGAACGGACGAGAAGAGGACACGGTGGACGAGCAAAGCAGACACCATGAGCGCGGCGCACGCCCCGCCGAAGGCCCCCGTTGCACGCCCCAGAGGCACTTTCCGGTTCCCGGTGTAATGCGAACGGCCGTTCCCCCACCCAACCTTGACGCCGTCGTTACGAAATGGCCGGCACGCCGAATGTGGCAAGGCGCTTGATGCAACAGTACGTGATCCCTCGACGTTCAACTCGTTCTGCCCCCCTGGACCTGCGCGGACAACCCGGATATGGCTACACCGAGACATACCGCCTTTCCGTTCACCAGCGTGCTGAGCTTTCGGCACCTGGTGAACTTCTGGCGCGAGGTGGCCGCAGATACGGCTTCGCCCCGTTCCATCGTCGCGCGTACGATCCTCGACCGGCTCGGCGACGAGGCCGCCGAGCTGGAGGCCCCGATCCAGGACCTCGCCCTGCTCGACGACCACCGCGACCTCGTCGACCTGATGATGGGCGCCATCTTCCCGCCCGCGCTCTGGGAGCAGGCTCTGATGGCCGTCACGGCGCCGTTCAACATGCAGCCCGTCTACGCCACCCCTTCGTTCGAGGCCCTCAACCTCATCGAAGAGGGCGAGCCGCAGTTCCCCGTCGAGTACGGCCCGCACGGCGAAGGCATGGCCGTGGCCCGCACCATGCATGCCTACTACTGGATCCTCAAAGCCTGCTACGGAATCGATAAGCCCGATAGCTACCCCCTCATCTTCGGCCGCACCGACCCGGAGACCCGCCTCGACACCTACTACAAGCTCGACATCAACGCCCGCTTCGCCAGCATCGAGTGCAACGGCGACCTGCCCGAGCTGTCCGACGACAAGGTGGAGGAGCTGCTCAGCGAGCCGCTCAACGTGGCCCTCTGGAAGAAGACGCTGCCGCCCGACCTCTTCGAGTTCCACGGCCTGATCGTGCTCTCCGCCACCAACGTGACGGACCAGGTGGTGATCTCCAACCTCAAGGACGACCTCCTGAAGCCGGACGCGATGACCTCGCCCGACGGCGTCAAGGAGCTCGAACGCCGCCTCCGCGCGCTCCTGCGCCAGCCGGACCTGGAGCTGGGCCTGATCTGCCTGCTCCGGGACGACATCGAAGGCATCACGACGGCGCAGAGCGTCGGGCGCAGCCTCCTCCTCGGCGACGCCGGCGCCCCGGCCTGCCCCTACAAGGCCGATTCCTACTACGCCCGCGCCTACGAGAGCAACGAACCCATCGTGGTCGGGGACCTGGCCGCCACGGACATCCTCACCGGCTTCGAGAAGCACCTGCGCGACCAGGACTTCCGCACGCTCGTGCTGGCCCCGCTGCGCGTGAAGGGGAAGATCATCGGCATCCTGGAGCTGGCCTCGCCCACGGCCCACGCCGTCAACGTGCGGGCCTCGGTGAAGCTGGCGCAGGCCGTCTCGCTCTTCGCCTCGGCCATGAAGCGTATGCTCGACGAGCGCGAGGACCGCGTGCAGGCCATCATCAAGCAGCACTATACGGCCATCCACCCGTCCGTCGAGTGGCGCTTCCGGAAGGCGGCGCAGCGGCTGATCGACCAGAGCGCGCAGGGCCTCAAGCCCTCCATCGACCCCGTCTTCTTCCCCAACGTCTACCCGCTCTACGGCCTCACCGACATCCGGGGGTCGTCCTCGCAGCGGAGCGACGCCATCCAGGAAGACCTCCTCGAACAGCTCGGCATGGCCCTCGGCGTCATCGTCGAGGCCTCCATCGCACGCCCGCTCCCCATCCTCGACGAGATCAGCTACCGCATCAGCCAGTATGCGGACCGCATGGGGCCCGACACCAGCACCGAGGACGAGACCAGCGTCCTCGAATTCCTGCAGGAAGACGTCGAACCCCTCCTGGAGCGGCTCGCCGACTTCGGCCCCAAGGTGCGCGAGCGCGTCGAGGCCTACCGCGACGCGCTCGACCCCGAGCTGGGCGTGCTCTACCGCAAGCGGCGCGACTACGAGACCAGCGTCACGCTCGTCAACGAGACCATCTCGGCCTACCTCGACCGCCGCGAGGACCAGGCCCAGCAGATGTTTCCGCACTACTTCGAGAAGTTCAAGACCGACGGCGTCGACTACAACATCTACGTCGGCGCCTCGCTCGTCGAGGACGGCGCCTTCGACCCGCTCTACCTGCACAACCTCCGGCTGTGGCAGCTCCTGACCACCTGCGGCATCGAGTGGGAGCTGCGCCGGCTCTACCCGGAGCTGCCCACCCCGATGGAGGCCACCCACCTGATCCTCGTCCAGAGCACCCCGCTCTCGGTCCGCTTCCGGCTCGACGAGAAGCAGTTCGACGTCGACGGCGCCTACAACATCCGCTACGCCATCGTCAAGAAGCGGATCGACAAGGCGGTGATCAAAGGCACCGACGAGCGGCTGACGCAGCCCGGCAAGATCGCCGTGGTCTACTCGCAGGCCCGCGAGGCCGCCGAGTACCGCCGCTACCTGGACTACCTGCGCGCCGCCGGCTTCATCGAGGACGAGATCGAGGCGCTGGAGCTGGAGCCGATGCAGGGCGTCCACGGCCTGAAGGCGCTCCGCGTCACCGTCCGCGACGAGGAGCCGACCTCCTCCGTCGAGATGGAGCCGCGCCACATGCAGATCGTCCGCGAGGTGCTCGAAGAAGCCGCCTCCTGATGCGGGGCCCGCATAGCGGCTACGCTCCCTCCCGGTCATCCCGCCCTTTCCGGTCACCCCGACCGACCCGTTGTCTTCCTGCCCCTGCCTGTCATCCCGAGCAGAGCCCGCAGGGCGGAGTCGAGGGATCTCGCCGGTTCAGGTTGGCGCCGTCACGCAGGGGCGAGATCCCTCCACTCGCTGCGCTCGGCCGGGATGACCCCGTGAGGACTGCGACGATGCGGGGAGAAGCACCGGACCGCTGCGCCCGGATAGCACCGATACCCGCCGTTCCCCGAAGAACCTGCAACGATACGAGGCCCCGCCGGCTGGTGCTGGCGGGGCCTCGTATTGCCTGCTCGGAGCGTGCAGGGCCGATCTACGGCAGCATCGACGGGATGGTGTTCGAGGGCGGGGCGGTGCCGGCCTCGATGAAGTAGACGCCGATGAAGAGCAGCACGCCCGCGACGAGGCCGATCATGAAGACCGTGTAGGCCGTCCGCAGCAGGCGGTACTTGACCTCCAGCACCCGCCCGAGCCCGTAGAGGTCCCGGATCATGGCGAGGTAGAGGTCGCTCGTGTTCTGCAGGAGGTCCGTCATGCCCGCCACGAAGGCGTCTTCGTCGAGCCGGGCGAAGTTGCCGAAGAACAGGATGTTGGCGCGCCGTGCCTTGACGTCTTCGAGCGTGATGAGCTGGCTCGACACGCGGGGCCGGGCCGCCAGGATCGCGTAGACCATCGAGACGAG
>JAWWAN010000157.1:0-7600 GCA_033721675.1 Rhodothermales bacterium
GCCTCGCCGCCGCCGCCACCGACCCCGCCTCCGGCGAGCCCCTGCCGGTGCTGTACACCCCGGAGGGCGAGGCCCGCCCGGTGGCCGGCGTGGCGCGCCTGCTCCTGGGCAAGCGGGTCCGGTTCGAGCCCGTCGCGGACCGCGTGAGCATGGTGCAGGTGACGGCCACCAGCCCGATCGCCACCGAGGCCGCCCTCATCGCCAACCTCTACGCCGAGGAGTACAGCAAGCGCAGCCAGGAGTCCAACCGCGCCAGCATCACGGCCTCGCGCGAGTTTCTGCGCGCGCAGGAGCGCCGGTACCGCAGCGCGCTCGACTCCGCCGAGACGCGCCTGGAGCAGTTCATGGAGCGCGAGGGCGCCGTCGCGCTCGACACCGAGGGCAGCCTGCTCGTCCGCCGCAGCGCCGAGCTGGACGCCGAGATCGAGCAGACCCGCGTGGACCTGCGCCTCGAAGAAGCCTCGCTGGAGGCGCTCGTGGCCGAGCTGGACCGCATCGAGCCGGGGCTGGCCGCCCGCATCGCCTCGGGCGTCGAGGACCAGTTCAGCAGCCTCCAGCAGCGCCTCGCGGCCCTCCGCGCCGAGGCCGCCGAGTTCTACGCCAACAACCCGAGCCTGCGCGGCAACGAAGCCAGCGTACCCGAGCTGGCCGACATCCAGAGCAAGATCGAGCAGTTCCAGGGCGAGCTGAACCGCCTCTCGCGCGAGTACGTCTCCGAGATGCTCAACCTCGGCGTGGCGGACGTCGCGATGGGCGGGCAGGGCCTCTCCTACGTGGCCGAGCTCAAGCGCAAGATCGTCGAGAAGAACATCCTCATCCGGGGCCTGCGCGCCAAGCTCGAGACGCTCAACGGCCGCGTCTCCCAGTACGAGACGCGCCTGCGCGACCTGCCGCGCAAGTCCATCCAGCTGGCCCAGCTCCAGCGCGACCGGCAGGCCGTGGAGCAGCTCTACCTGCTCCTGGGCGAGCGGGCGCAGGAGGCGCGTGTGGCCGAAGAATCCGAGCTGGGCTACGTCGAGATCGTGCGCCGCGCGCAGACGCCCGACGAGCCGGAGCGCCCGCAGAAGCAGCTCAACGTGCTGCTCGGGATGCTCGTGGGCATCCTCTTCGGCTTCGGGCTGGCCTTCGTGCGGCAGGCGCTGGACCACCGCCTCTACCGCCCCGAGGACCTCCGCCGCCACGGGCTGGAGGTGCTGGGCGTGGTGCCCCGCTTCGAGCGGGTCATCAAGGCCGAGTTCGGCGGGATGGAGACCGTCGAGGTCGAGGGCCGCCGGGTGAGCACCACGCTCGTCGCCCTCCTCAGCCCGATGTCTCCGATCGCCGAATGCTACCGGGGGGTGCACACCAGCCTCCAGTTCAGCCGGCCGGATACGGTGCTGGAGACGATGCTCGTCACGAGCGCGATGCCCGAGGAAGGCAAGACCACGACGGCCGTCAACCTCGCCCTCACCGTGGCGCGCACGGGCCGCCGGACGCTCTACGTGGATGCCGACCTGCGCCGCCCGCGCGGCCACGCGCTGCTGGGCCTGCCCCGCAAGCCCGGCCTGAGCGACCTGCTGCTCTCGAACGAGACGCCGGACTTCGCGCGCTACGACATCGGCTTCGACGGATTCTTCGTGCTGCCGGCCGGCCGCCAGGTGCCCAACCCCGCCGAGCTGCTCGGCTCGAAGCGCATGCGCGCGCTCCTCGAGATGATGAAGCAGCACTTCGACGCCATCATCATCGACACCGCGCCCGTCCTGCTGGCCACCGACGCCGTGCTGCTCTCGACGCAGTGCGACGCCGCCGCGCTCGTAGTGGCGGCCCGCCAGACGGACCAGGTGGCGGTCCAGCGCGCCCGCGAGATGCTCCTCGGCGTCGGCGCCCCGCTCGTCGGCGGCGTGCTCAACCGGTTCGACTCGCGCGGGGACCGGGGCTTCGGCTACGATTACGGCTACGGCAACGGCTACCGCTATCGCTACGGCCGGTACTACGAAGGCCCCTCCTCCCCCGAGAAGCCCCGGCGGTCCTGGTTCCGCAAGACGCCCGCCTGAGCCGTGCCCGGCGGCGGCCCCGGCGACGCAACCGCTCTGCCCCTCCTCCCTCCACCCCGACGCGAAGAACCGGGCGGCGCCGGACGCGACCCGGCCCGGCCTCCCGCTCCGCCGCTCGCCCGGCCGTACCCTGAACAACCGATTTCCTACCGATGATTGCGAGACACGGTGCATCCCTCCTGGTGCTGGCGCTGATGCTGGCGGCCCCGCAGGTAAGCCTGGCGCAGGACGACGAGCTGGAGACGCGCAAGGCCAACTATTACCGGTTCGTCGAGCGCGGGCAGCCGGCCATCACCGTGGCGATCTGGGGCGACGTGACCGCGCCGGGCCGCTACGAGGTCGTGGCCGGCACGGACCTGCTGGACCTGCTCTTCCTGGCCGGCGGCACCAGCGAGGGCGTCCGCCGGACGAACGAGCGGCGCACATCCACCATCCAGGTCTCGCGGCGGGTCGGCGGCGGATGGTCCGTCGTTTTCGAGGCGCCGCTGGAGGCCATCACGGCCCGGCAACAGCCCTACCCCGACCTCCAGAACGGCGACGCGCTCAAGATCGACACCGTCGTCCGCCGCACCTTCGGCTGGCGCGACGCCTTCACCGTGATCGGCGCCGTCGGCACGCTCGCCCTCGTCGCCGAGCGCATCACGCGCCTCGCCGAGTAGCGCGGCGCAGGCAGGCCGCCTTTTCGTCACCGTCCCGAGCCGCCCCCATGGTCGTCCTCTCCGTCGGAATGCGGAAGTCCGGCACCGGCTGGTACTTCAACATGACCAACGCGCTGCTCCAGGCGGCGGGCAGGCAGGACATCCACACGTACCGCGAGCACCCGGCGCTGCGCGGCGTTATCAAGGGCCGCAAGAAGGTGGCCCCGCTGAGCACGGTCAAGCTCGCCCGGATGGTGTGGGCCGCGCGCGGCGGCAATAGCTTCGTCGTCAAGACCCACGCCGGCCCCTCCCGCAGCCTGCCCCTCTTCACGCGCCTCGGCCTCGTCAAGACGACCTATCTCTACCGCGACCCGCGCGACGTGGTGCTCTCCGCGCTCGACCACGCCGAGGCCGCCCGCGCCGCCGGCGCCGACATCGACCTGCGGCGCCTGACGAGCCTGGACGACTCGCTCGCGATGGTGCAGCACGAGCTGGACCGGTGGGAGCAGTGGATGCGGCTGCCGCAGGTGCTCAAGGTCCGCTACGAAGACCTCTCCCGTGACACCCTCGCCGAACTCCGACGCCTCGACGCCTTCCTCGGCCTCGGCCTGCCCGAGACGACGCTGGCCGCGGTGGCGGCGCGCTACGACAAGCGGGCCTACGGGCAGGGCCGCGCCCAGCGCATCATCGGGGATCCGTTGCACCTGAACAAGGGCGTGGCGGGTCGCTTCCGGGAGGAGATGAGCGCCGAGGCGCGGGCGGTCTGCGACCAGCGCCTCGGGCCGTACCTCGAGAAGATGGGGTATCAGTGAGTTGAACGGAGCGTCTCCGCTCCCTGAGTGGCCATGCGAAAGCCGGACTTCTTCATCGTCGGGGCGCCCAAGTGCGGCACGACCGCGCTGTACCAGTACCTGCGCGCGCACCCGGACGTCTACATGCCGCGCAAGGAGTTTCACCATTTCGGGCGGGACCTGCGCCCCGAGGGCTATGCCGGCGAGCGGTGGGACCGCGCCGCCTACCTCGCCCTCTTCGACGGCTGCACGACGGAACGCCGCTGCGGCGAAGACTCGACGTGGTACCTGTTCTCGAAGACCGCCGCCCGCGAGATCCACGCGTTCAACCCGGACGCCGACGTCCTGATCAACCTGCGGGATCCGGTCGAGATGATGTACTCGCTCTACGCGCTCTACGTCTGGTTCCGCGAGCCGACGCCCTACGGCGTCTACGACGAGGCGGCTGGCCGCCTGCTCTCGTTCGAGGAGGCGCTCGACACGCAGGAGGCGCGCAAAGAGGCTTACCAGAACCGCATCGACGAGGCGGCGCTCGCGGGCCAGCGCGTCTCTCGTCTCTTCCACACCGACGCCGCGATGTACGCCGCGCAGGTGGAACGCTACCTCGACGTCTTCGGCCCCGCCCACGTCCACATCACCTTCTTCGACGACCTCAAGCGCGACGCGGCCGGCACCTACCGCGCCGTGCTCGACTTCCTCGGCGTCGATCCGACGTTCCAGCCCGAGTTCCGCGTGCATAACAGCAACCGGCAGGTGCGGAGCTATGCGCTGCACCGCCTGCTCAACGACTGGGACGCCCTCGGCGGCCTTCGCCGCGCCGCGCGGGTGCTCGTCCCGAAGCGCCTGCGGCGCGGGCTCGTCGGGGCCGTGCTGTCTGCAAACACCCGCCATCAGCCCCGCCCGCCGATGCGGCCCGAGACGCGGCAGCGCCTCCAGACCCACTTCCGGCCGGACGTCGAGCGGCTCGGCGCGCTCCTCGGCGAGGACCTCGTCGCGCGCTGGTTCGGCACGGCCGAGCCTGCGCCCCTCGCGCCCTGAGCCTGCCCCTCCGATGCGCGACCTGCTGATCTTCGAGCATATCCCCAAGACCGCCGGAACGACGCTCCACGCGATCCTCTGGCGGCTCTACGGCGGTCGGCGCGTGTTCTTCGCGACGGACCCCGGCACGCACCCGGCGCGCGTGGCGGCGTTGCACACGCGGCTGGCCGACCCCGCGAACCGCCTGCGGGCCGTGGTGGCGCACACCGGCTACGGCTTCCACGAGCGGCTGCCCGCCGGCTACCGCTACCGGTCGTTCACCCTCCTCCGCGACCCCGTCGAGCGCACCGTCTCGCACTACCACTACCAGATCCAGCGGGGCAAGCTCGACGCCGCCACCTCCCTCGAACGGTTCGTGCGCGAGGATCCGAGCCGGAGCTGCAACGTGCAGACGGCCTTCCTCGGGGGCCTCGAAGTGCGTCGCACCCTCGACGGGATCCCGCTCTCAGCGGACCTGTATACGGAGGCGCTGCTCCAGCGGGCCAGGGCGGCGCTCCAGCGCCTCGACGCCTTCGGGATCACCGAGCGGTTCGACGAGAGCCTGCTCGGCTTCCGCGACGCCTTCGGCTGGCCCCTCGCCCGCATCCTCTACGTACGCCAGCGGGTGGGCGTCCGCCGCCGTTCCGCCCCGGACGCCCTCTCGGAGGCCGAGCGCCGCCTCGTCGAGCAGTACAATGCGCTGGACCTCGAACTCTATGCCCACGCCCGGGCGCTGTTCGCCGAGCGCGTGGCGGCCCGCGGCACCCGGCCCCGTCTCACGACGTTTCAGCACGTCAACCGCCTCTACGGGCGGATCGTCTACCCCACCACGCGCCCGCTCGTCCGCACCGCGCGCGCGCTCAAAGGCCACCTCGGATCGTAAGCATGGGCAGGCCCTCGTTCTTCATCGTCGGCAACTCGAAGGCGGGCACGACCGCGCTCCAGCGGTTCCTGCGCGCCCATCCCGGCGTGTTCATGTGCCGCCCCAAAGAGCCCAACTACTTCGCCAGCGACTTCTGCCGCGACCCCGACCCCGGCGGCTCCTTCCACCCGCGCTCCGAGGCCGACTACCTCGCCCTCTTCGACGACGCCCGGCCGGACCAGCTGTGCGGCGAGGCCAGCGCGTGCTACCTCTACAGCCGCGAGGCGGCCCGCGCCCTCCATGCCTTCGCCCCGGACGCGCGCCTCCTGGTGATGCTGCGCGAGCCCGTAGACTTCCTCTACTCGTACTTCCTCCAGCTCCGCAAGAACCCGATCACCGAAGGCGAGAGCGAGCCTGACTTCCGCACCGCCCTCGCCCTCGAAGACGAACGCCGCCAGGGGCGCCAGATCCCTCCGGGCTGCCTGCTGCCCGAGTTTCTGTTCTACAGCGAGCGGGTGAAGTACGCCGAGCACCTGGAACGCCTCTTCGAGCACTTCGACCGGCGCCAGGTCAAGATCATCCTGTACGACGATTTCCGGGCGGACAACGCGGCCGTCTACCGCGACGTGCTCGACTTCCTCGGCCTCGACCCGTCGTTCGAGCCGGACTTCCAGACCCACAACCCGGGCGCCGTGCTGCGCTCGAAGCGCCGGCAGCGGCTGCTGCGCCGCCTCGCCTTCGGCGAAGGGTGGGCCGCCCCGCTGCACGCCGTCGTCACGCGCCTCGTGCCGCAGGCCCCGCGCCGGGCGCTCGTCCGATGGATCCGGCAGCGGTGGGTGTTCAAGCCGAAAGAAGCGCTCGATCCTGCGCTCGTGCGTGAACTCAAAGGCCGCTTCCGGCCCGAGGTGGTGCGCCTGAGCGAGCTGCTGGGGCGCGACCTGACGACCCTGTGGGGCTACGGCCCGCCCGCGCTCGCCCCGGACCGCGCCTCCGGCGACGCCGCACGGACCGAGCCCGCGCCCTGGCGCGCTGCGCCCGCCGACGGCCGATGACGCAGCTCCCCACGTTCCTCGTCCTCGGCGTTGCCAAGGCCGGCACCACGGCGCTCTACCACCACCTCCGGGCCCACCCGGGCGTCTACATGTCGCCTGTCAAGGAGCCCGGCTTCTTCAGCGGGAGCGACTATGGCCTCGAGGCCCTGGCCGCATACCGCGCCCTGTTCAGCGGCGTGCAAGGCGAGCGGGCCGTGGGCGAGGCGTCGCCGAGCTACCTGCACCACCCCGACGCGCCCGCCCGCATCGCCGCGCTGCTGCCGGACGTGAAGCTGGTGGTGCTCCTCCGCCAGCCCGTCCGCCGCGCCGTCTCCCACTACTTCGACATGCTCAACGCGGGCGCCTTCCCGTATCGCCCGTTCGAGGAGGTCTTCCGCGAAAAGATGCGCCATGTAGAGGCGTGGGCGGACGAGCCCTTCGCCTGCTACGGCTTCCGGCTCAGCTTCTACCACGACGCCCTCCGCCGGTACCTGGACCACTTCCCCCGCGAGCGCTTGCGCGTCTACCTCTTCGAGGACTTCCGCGCCGCGCCGGGGGCGCTGCTGGCCGATCTCTACGCGTTCCTCGGCGTCGACCCGGGCTTCCGGCCCGACCTGGAGGCCCGCCACAACCCGACGCACGGCGTGCCCCGCAGCCGGGCGCTGCACCGCACCGTGATGCAGCCGAACGCGCTCAAGGCCGTCGCGCAGCGGTTGGTGCCGGCGCCCCTCCGCCGCCGCGCCGCCGCCTTCCTGCTGCGCGGCCTCCGCACGGGCCGGCCCACCCTGCCGGACGCCCTCCGCGACGAGTTCACCGCCGTCTACCGCGACGACATCCTGAAGACGCAGGCGCTGCTCGGACGCGACCTCTCGCGCTGGCTGCCATGAACGCCCCGGCCCGCATGAAGACCATCGCCTGCAATGCGCCCTACGGACGCGGCGGCCTCGGCCAGCATCTGCGCCAGGTGGTGGAAGACGCGCGCGCAAAGGGGCTGCTACGCACGTACTACGCGCACACGGCGAAGCCTGGCGACGCGGCGGGCACGGTGATCGACCCGGCGCCGTACCGGCGGCTGGCGCGGTATACACCGCTGCGCTTCCGGGCCGGCTGGCGCAACTACCTCATCGGCGACCTGTTCGACCGGGCGGTGGCGCGGCGGCTGGGCGAGCCGCTGCCTGTGTTCGTCGGCTTCGGCGGCAAGGCGCTGCACAGCTTCCGGCGGGCCCGC
>JAWWAN010000158.1:0-7589 GCA_033721675.1 Rhodothermales bacterium
CCGGCGCCGGCGGCGTGCGCACGGGAAGGCGACGCCAAGGGGTATGCACCGTATGTTCGGCCGAGCGGGATGTAGGAGCGGGGCGAGGGCGCCCTGGAACCACGCATCGGCGAGCCGAGGGCGTGGCGGTCTTGCCTCTTTGCTTCGCCGCGCCTAGGTTGCTCAGACTCAGCGGCGGCGCGGGCCGTGGCCGCTGAACTCGGCCGATGGGGTGGCCCTGTACCCCTGGTCTCTTCTGGAGCGTTCGTCCGAAAACCTACGCAGTCTCCATCGGGGTACCATGATCACCACCAGAGCGTCCGTTGCGGAAGTTCACAGGCACAGCATTGCCCGCTCGGTGGCCCTTCACCTCGTTCCTGGCGTACTCCTCCTCGCGTTCTACGTCATCGTGGCTCCGCCCCTCCGCCGCGCGGGTTTCCCATCCGCCTTTGCCTTTCAGCTCGGCCTCCTGTTCACGATTCTGCCATGGATGCTCGGCGTCCTCGCCCGCGAGGGGCGCCGCCGGGCCGGCCGGGCCTCCCTGCTGGTCGCCGTCGCCTTCCGGGAGCCGATGCCGCGCTGGCAGGTCGCGGTGCTCGGCGTCGTTCTCTTCGTCTGGGCCGTCGCGGTGTTCGCGGTCGTCGGGCCCGCTGAGTTTCGGTTCGTCGGCTCGGCCTTCGCCTGGCTTCCAGACTGGTTCTACCTGAACGAGGATCTCAGCAGGTATAGCCAGCCGGTCTTGATCGTGACCTGGTCTCTGGCCCTGGTGCTCAACGGACTGGCCGTTCCCATCGTGGAGGAGTTGTATTTCAGGGGCTATCTTCTCCCGAGGATGCCCGGAGCAGCGTGGGTGGCCGTCGCGCTCCACGTCGTGTTGTTCTCCGCCTACCACTTCTTTGCACCGTGGCAATCGCTGACGCGGGTTCTCGCTCTGGTACCGCTCGTCGCCGTGGTCTACTGGAAGCGCAACGTGTACGTCGGGATGGTGGCGCATGCCGGGCTGAATCTGCTCGGCGTGTTGGAGGCACTGCCGGACGTGCTCGGGCAATGAGTACTCAGGACCGTGGCTCGTGGACCGGCCGCCGTTGCGGTCTGCGGCGGATCGCTATCGTCATGCCGGGTTTCTCATTCCGATGATTTCTGCACGCTGGCTTCTGCTCGGCGCGGTTCTCGGCGTCGTCTTCCTCGCCTTCGCGCGGTCCCAGGGCCGGGCTGAAGCCCGCGTGCTCGGTGCGGGCTGGATCGGCGGCGTTGGCTTCGCCGTGGTAGCCGTCTTTGCGCGGCGGGCGGGCGAGGGGCTGATCGGTCCTGCTTGTTTTCACTACACCCCCCTTCGTAGTTTTCACCGACCGCCGGCGTGGCCCTTCACCGCAGACCGCCGGGTCGTCCGTACGCCACTCCTGAATGGTCCATGCCGGTTTCCTCCCCTGAATACCTCGCCGAGCTCTTCCGGCAGATGGCCTTCATCGCGGCCGTCCTGGGAGGGTTTTCCGCCGCGTTTCTCGCCACCGTCGTGACCGCCGCCAACAGCAGCCGGTACGCTACGATTGCCATCGGGGCGGCCGCCTTCGCCTCGGCCAGCTTTGTCGCGGTCACGGTGGGGGCCACCGTCGTCGCGCTCAATGTGGTCGCGCTCGGCCTCAGCGACTTAGCGGCGTTCCCGGCAGCGACCGATCGCGCGCGTTTTTGGACGGGGCTGTTGTTCCTGGTCGGGATCTACGCGTTGATCCTGGCCCTGGGCATGAGCGGCTGGCTCCGATCTCGCGCCACGGGCTGGACGACGACGGCGGCCGCCGTGCTGGCAGCCATCGGGGCGACGGTGGCGCTGGCCGCAGCCGCAGGCTAGGGGCTCGGCGGGAGCAGGCCGGCGGACGATCCTGAGCAGGGCCCACGGATGCACCCCGGGCCGGATCCAACCTGAAGCGGGGAAGACGCCTCGCCTTGGCCCCGCGCCGCCCCGTCGACATCCGTTCAATCCATCCCCGAATCGCTATGCGCACCGCCGTGCTGCTCCTCCTCGCTCTGCTCGCCGCAAACGCCGAGGCGCAGCCGGTGGAGGGCGCCCGAGCCACGATCAAGCACGTCTACAACCTGACCCCCCCTGCCGACGCCGACGCCCTCCCGGTCGGCGCCCTCCGCCGCACGGAGTACGAAACGTTCGGGCTCGACGGCCGCCGCCTCCGTGTGGAGTGGCGCGACCCCGACGGGGGGGTCACGCTGGCCTTCATGGAGCTCTACGACGACACGGACCGGCCCTTCGGCGCCGTCTACTTCGAGGGGGCCACCCTCGAACCGAACCTGGAGCGCATCGAATACCTCGCCGGCACGTCTGCCGGCACCACGGTCAAGCGGGTCACCTACTCCGGAGCCGATGGCGAGGTCACGAGCATCAACGAGTTTGTGCTCGATGCCGACGGGCGGGAGCTGGAGCGGCGGTACGGAAACGCCGACGGCGTCGTGCGGGCGACGGATACCGTGAGCTACGAGGGCCCGAACCAGACGGGGTACGTCTACGAGCGGGCGGACGGGTCGCTCCGGCGGTCGTATGTCTACCGCAACGAGACGGTCGACGAGCGCGGACACTGGACGAGCCGGGTGGTGCTCAGGGACGGGGAGCCGCGGCTGTTCGAGACGCGCGAGATCCTCTATCTGGAGGAGTGAGGCCGGGCGGCATCGCGGCGCGGCCGCCTTCGGCACGCGCCCGTGCCCTGCCCGCCCCCGCGCCTGATCCTGAGCGAAGCGCCCTCCCGCCGAGCGAAGCCATGTCATCCCGAGCAACCCATCGTGGTCATCCCGAGCAGAGCCCGCAGGGCGGAGCCGAGGGATCGCGCCGGTTCAGGTTGGCGCCGTCACGCAGGGGCGAGATCCCCTTCGGCGATGCGCAGGGCGAGCTCTCGGCTTCGCTCGGGATGACGCGGGGGGGAGGCTCGATGCGAAGCATAAAAGAGGGCGTGAGGCGGCCCGGGATGTCCCTTCGCCCCGGTATAGTCTGGAGCAGATATACAAGAAGCCGCCCCGCGCTCGGTCCGGGCGCGGGGCGGCTTCTGGGCCGGAGCGGGGCGGGTCAGGAGCCCACCGGCACGAGGGGGATGCGGACCTCGGTGCGCTCCCAGCGCAGCACCAGGTGCGCGCCGTCGCCGTCGGGCTCGAAGGCCATGGTGAACTGCTCCACGGGGTCCTCGCCGGAGATCGTGCCCGCGGGGACGGTGAAGGTCAGCACGTTCTCCGCGGGGTCGAAGACGTTCGGCGTGAAGGTGCCGTCCGGCCCGAGGCGGCCGGTGCCGTCGAGGCCGAGCTGGGGGCTGACGTGGATCGTCCAGGTGTCCGGGCCGGGCACGGTGAAGATCGAGTAGGTCCCGGCGCCGAGGCGCTGGCCGGCCATCTGGACCGGGCCGGTGGCGGTGATCTCGGTGGCCTCGTTGGCGCCGGTGCGCCAGACCTCGCCGAAGGGCACGAGGAAGGGCGTGTCTTCGGTGGGCGTGCCGAAGATCTGGCGGCCCCGCATGTAGGGCCGCCCGTAGGTGACCTTCACGTAGGTGTCTCCGAGGTGGGTCTTGGCGATGCCGATGGGGCTGGGCCGGCGCGAGGGGTGGAGGTCCTGGGCCTGCACGGCGCCGGCGGCGAGGCCGGCCAGCAGCAGGGCGGTGCAGAGCGGGAGGAGAATGCGCATGGGGCAGTAGAGGATGAAGGTCCGGGGGAGGGCGCCGCTCAGGGGGAGGCAGGCGCCACCGAAGGGGCCACCGGCGACGGATCCCGGAGGGGACGCACCATCCAGATCGGCGTCTCGGCCTCGCCGGGGTCCGTGCGCAGCGGCAGCGCCTCGAATCTAAGAAAGACGTCGGTGCCATGCATCAGCGCCCACGGCCCGCCGGCGGCCTCGGGCACGAGCTGGGCCGGGACGAAGCCGGCGGTGCGGTACATCTGGAGATCGACCGCCTGATCCCGGCCCTTGGGTACGACGAGGCGGACGACGAGGTGCGAGAGCGTCTCCAGCGCGGCCTCGTTGCGGATCATCCGGCGCAGGAAGTCGCTCCCGATGCCGATGCCCCACAGGCCGGGCGGCACGTAGAAGTCGGCGGCGTCCCACACGGCGATGTGCTCGGCGGCGGCGGCGTTCGTGCGCCGCAGCAGGAGGATGCGCACGAGGGCGGCCTGGACGGGGAAGTCTGTGTCGTAAGGCAGCAGCAGGTCGTAGCTGATGAAGGAGTCGGGTGGGCCGCCGCGCTCTTCGGTCCAGCAGGCGGCGGCGTAGCCCGTGGCGGTGGGCGCGTCCCCCTCGCGCGCCGCGATGTACCGGATGGCGGCCGAGCGCTCGGGGAGGCCGGAGAGGCCGTAGAGCGTCTCGACGAAGCGCGTGAACTCCTGCGGATAGAGCGTCTTCAGGAGGGGCCACCACATCCGGAAGAGGGGGGCATAGGCCCATCGGGCGAAGTAGTTGACGAGGCCCAGGTAGAGGGGGTGCGAGGCGTGCTCCGCCAGATTCTCCTGCAGATACACCTCTTCCATCAGCAGCAGCACCCGCCGGATGAGCCGCAGCGATGGCGCCAGGTCCTGGGGGTCGAGGGAGCGCGCCGCGCCGTCTCCGCCGGGCGCGGCCGGGCGCTGCGCATGAGCGGGCGTCAGCTCGACGTCCCAGCGGCCCGTGCGGAAGACGGTCCGCTGCGGGGCAGACTCGCCGGTTGGCGGCGGGGCCGGCGGCTCCGGCACCCGGGCGCGGGCCAGGGCGTCCAGCTCGGGGATCTCGCGGTAGACCTGCTGATAGAGCGTCTCGCACTCCTTCTGCATGAGCTGGTCGAGCTCGGCCACGCGCGAGGCGAAGGCCGAGAGGCGGTTCTCGTAGCCGTCCGGCACGGCCAGCCACGCCCGCCGCGCGCGTGCGAAGACCTCGGCGACGAAGAGCGGCCCGTGGGGGTCGAGGCCGGCGACGATGGAGCCGAAGGCGGCGGCCGCCGCGTGCTCGCCCAGGCGGCGGTACGATTCCCACTGCGCCTCGTCGTAGAACTGATCGCCCGTACTCTCGTGCGGGAATTCGGCGTTGCGCGACTTGTACTGCGCCACGTCCGGCGGCTCGGTGCCCGTCAGGGTGGGTTTGAAGAAGAGGAGCACACCCCGGTCGCCGCCGGGGTAGTGGATGTCTCCGGCGACCATCGGCTGGCGGGCGAGGCCGTCCGCGCCGGGCCGCAGCGGCGCCAGGTCGATGTCGATCTCGACGCCGAAGTCGGCCCGGATCCGGCGGACGGCGTTGCCGAAGTCGTCGAAGGCGACGTCGGGGTCCGCGCCGCAGTCCGAGACGATGATATAGCGGCAATGGCGGCGGACGAGCTCGTAGAGCGCCATGTTTTCGAAGTGGCCGCCGTCGGAGAGGAAGACGTCGCGGCCGTCGGCGCGCGAGAGGCCGAGCATCTCCTTGAAGAAGGGGAGGCCGGGGAGGGCGCGGGCCAGCCCCCGCCGCTCGGTGCAGCGGGTGGGGTGCGGCAGCCACAGCCCGAGCCGCAGGTTGAGGGCCGTCATGAGGAACACGACGGCGGCGCCCAGGCGCACCGAGTAGGCGCCCATGTGGGTATTGAGTGCGGCGCCCGAGGCCGTCACGGCGGCGCCCAGCGAGGGCGAGGGGAGCCGCGGGTCCTGCCACGGCCCCCAGGCGTCGCCCACCGAGAAGCCGACCGGCGAGAGCACCGCGCTGACGGCGCCCCGGTAGAGCGTCGGCAACGGGTCTGCCGGCGCGAGGTCGTTGGCGGCGCAGCAGACGAGGTGGAGCGGGCCGCGCGCGGTGCGCAGGTCCTTCAGCGGGAGGTCGTCGTCCGCATGTTCCTCGGTGCTGTGGTGCGTCCACGAGTGCGGGTTGGAGGCGCCGAGGTAGGCCCGGGCGAGGCGCGCGCGGTAGAAGCTGTGCAGCCCCACCCGGTTCGGGTTGAAGAGCAGCAGGACGAGCGCGAGGATGAGCACGGCGGCGGCAGCCAGCACGGTCAGGCCGCTGACGCCCTGCCCCAGCACCACGAACGTCGCATCCTGGAGGTGGAGCATCAGCACCGCCATCGCCAGCAGCATCAGCACGATCGTCAGGTACGCGAGCACCTGGGGGATGTAGGGCTGGAGGCGCGCGACGAGGCCGCTGCTGACGGGCTTGTTGGGCTGGCTCCCCAGCATGCGCTGGGCGAGGGTGAAGAGGCCGCCGCTGGCGCCGGCCGAGCCGGCCAGCCCGCCGAGCGAGAGGAGGCCGCTCCCGGTGGCTACGGCGTCGCTCAGGCACCAGATGCTCGTGAGGAGGCCCCACACGGCGGCCAACAGCAGCAGGCGGCTCGTGGCGCGGTCGTAGGCCGGCCGCAGCTCGATCGACGCCCGCCGCTCGTCCCGGTGAAAGCGGGACGAGAGCCAGCGGCCGAGCACCATCAGCACGGCCGTGCCCAGCCACGCCGCGCTGGGCAGGAGCAGCGCGTACCAGGGCACGGCCTCGCCGGGCCACAGCACGGGCAGGTAGGGGTCGAGGGGCGCCGGGTAGATCCGCGCGAGCGCGTCGAGGGGGGCCGTCCATACGCCGGCGTATGCCAGCAGCATCCACAGCCCGGTGGACGCCAGGAAGGCCGCCCCGCCGAGCCGGAGGTAGGGCATCTTGGGGATCGCCTCCTGGCGCTCGCGCTTCCGCCACGCCCATTCGAGCCCTGCCATCACGAGCCCCGTGACCAGGCCAAACGTGACGACGGACCCGAGCGAAGCGGGCAGGCCGGCCATCAGGACGCGCGCCAGCCCGATCCACAGGAAGAGCGCCACCGCGAGGAGCGAGAGCGCGGCCAGCAGGCCCGGCAGCACGGTGCTGAGGGCCGCCACCACGATGCGCCCGAAGTCTACCGTCAGCAGCCCCAGCCGGGGGCTGAGAAAGTTGCTGAACTCGCGCAGATGACGCACCGCCGCCGTGGCGGCTGCTTCCTCGATCGGGTCCGGGCGCGTAGCCGGGAAGGGCGGTGGCGCGGCGCGGCCCTCCGCCGGCGCCGCGCCGTGGCCGTTGCCGGCCACGTGGCGGGCGTGGCGGTGGCGCCAGGCCGTCCAGAAACTGCCGATGTAGCCGCCGCCGGAGACCGTGGCGAGGTAGTCGAGGCGGTCGAGCAGGTGGAGGCGGCTCAGGCCCTGGAGCAGCCCGAGGTTGAACGTCGCGCTGCGGATGCCGCCGCCGGAGAGGGTGAGCCCGACGAGGTCCGAGTCGGTGCGGCGCAGCCAGCGGCGGTTCTCGCCGGGGGTGGCGGAGCGGCGGAAGCGCTCAGGGCCGAGCTCGGTCTCTACGAGGTCCTCGAAGGACGGCGGCGGAGGGGGGGCGGCAGACATGGGCGGTAGCGCGGGGGCGCGCGGTGAGGGGCAGCAACGCGGCACAGCGCACGGCGCGCGCCGTACGGCCGGAGGGCCGTCGCGGCGCGTACTCCTCGGCTCTGTTCAGGTGAAAGGATAACGGCTGGCGCGCACGAATGCTAGCCGGCCGCCCCGCGAAGCGCCGGGCCGGCGCAACCAGGATCGCCTTTCGCAGTATGCAGCGTCCGTGTCCGCTTCGTCCGACCCAGCCCCTACGATCCATGCCCGTACGCTTCCTCTCGCTCGCTGCCCTCCTGCTGCTCCTCGCCGCA